>DASUIK010000176.1:0-13900 GCA_036279795.1 Burkholderiaceae bacterium
CGCTCGTCCATGCCACTGGGCATCTTGAAGTAATACTCCACCGCCTGCAGGGTTTTGGGATCGCGGTAAAGACCGATGTGGCCCACGCGCGCGTTGGGCACCACCTCCAGCATGCCGTCCAGGAAGCCATTGCCGGCCCGCAGAATGGACGCCAGGACGATCTTTTTGCCATCGATCACGCGGGACTTCATGGTCTCCAGCGGGGTCTCGATTTCGATCTCCTGCATGGGCATGTCACGCGTGACCTCGTAGGCCAGCAGGGCGCTGAGTTCGTGCACCAGTTGGCGGAAGCTTTTGGTGCTGGTGTCTTTCTGGCGCATCAGCGTGAGCTTGTGCTGCACCAGGGGGTGATCGATCAGGTGGACTTGTCGTGTGCTCATGGCGGCCTCGCGGGTAGGCCGACGAGTTTAAGCCAGCCGGGGCGGCACGGCGTCCAGCAGCAGGCGCTGCGGGTGGGTGAAGCACAGGAAGCGCTTGTTGGTGGCTCGGCCGATGGCGCACAGGCCCACGCGCTGCGCGACCTCCAGACCCATCTGCGTGATGCCGCTGCGCGACACCACCACCGGCACACCCATCTGAGCGGCCTTGATGACCATCTCGCTGGTGAGGCGGCCGGTGGTGTAGAACACCTTGTCGTCGCCCGCCATCGCGGCCGGGTCTTGCAGCGACATCCAGCCAGCGATGGTGTCCACCGCGTTATGGCGGCCCACGTCTTCCACAAAACTCAGCAACTCGGCGCCACGGAACAGCGCACAGCCGTGCACCGAACCCGCCGCCTTGTAGGTGCTCTGCATCTGGCGGATGGTATCGACCACGCCGTACAGCTCCGACTGGCGCAGCACCGCGCCCTCGGGCAGCTGGATCTTGTCCACATCGTCCATCAGTGCGCCAAACACGCTGCCTTGCCCACAACCGGTGGTGACCACACGCTTGGCGGTGCGCTCCTCGATGCGATCGATGCCGTGGCGGGTCTTGACCGCCGCCGAGCCCACGTCCCAGTCCACCGTGATGGACTCGATGTCTTCGGCCGAAGCCACCAATCGTTGGTTCAGCAAATAGCCCAGCACCAGCCACTCCGGGTGGCCGCCCAGTGTCATGAGCGTGACCAGCTCGCGTTTGTCCACGTAGACCGTGAGGTCGCGCTCGGCGGGGATGGAGATGGTGTGGGTGTCGCCAAATTCGTTGCGCACCTCGATGGCACGCGTGAGCGGCACACGCGCCTGCGTCAGGCGGGGCAGGTCACGCGTGGTGAGGGCGGCAACCGAATCGGGCAGGCGTGCGTTCATGCGCGCAGCGTATCAGGACTTCTTCGCAGGTGCTTTGGCCGGTGCCTGTGCCGGGGCGGCGGCCGGGGCCGCAGCGGGTGCGCCTGCGGCGGCAAACGGACCTGGGTCCACGCAGGCCGGCGCCTTGTCGGACGGCTTGGTGGCCTTCGCGCCGGCCGTCTTGAAGTAGTGAGCGGCCGCCACGTCCATGGACTTGCACAGCTTGTAGTTGTCGACCTTGGTGGCGTGGGCCGCCTTGGCCTTGGCTTCTTCGGCCTTGGCTTTGGCGGCGTCGTCCATGGGCGCAGGTGCAGGCAACTTGGCCTGGGCGGCACAAGCCAGTGCCAACAGCGCCACCGTGATGATGTGTTTCATGCGTGTGCTCCGTAAAGGTCTTTCGCCGGGTCAGGCCTTGGCCGTCTGGGTCGGGGCGGCAGCAGGCGTGCTGCGCTGCGCCGGGATCTTGCCGGCCTGGATGTCGTCGTGCCAGAGCTCGTGGTGTTCCTTGGCCCAGGTTTCGTCGACATAGCCAGTTTTCATGGCCTGGTAGGCACCGCTCATGCCCACGGTGCCCATATAGATGTGGCCCATGAACATCGCCATCATCACGATTGCAGCCGCCGCGTGGATCATGTGCGCCACCTGCATGTCGCTGCGGAAATAGGCCAAGCCAGGGACCAACTTGTCCAACACCAGGCCAGAGCCCACCACGATGAGGCCGAAGAGGAACACGCCGCCCCAGAACAAGACCTTTTCGCCGGCGTTGAACCGGTGCGAAGGCACTTCGTGACTGCCGAGCAGGCCACCGCCCTTGAGCAGCCAGGTGATGTCCTCCTTGGCGGGCAGGTTGTCCCGCACGAAGGTGAGGATCACGACCACCAAGGACACCGCGAACAGCGGCCCCATGAAGTTGTGCAAGTTCTTGAGTGCGTAGGTCAGCCATCCAAACAGTGTGCTGCCGATGACGGGCAAGATGAAGAACTTGCCGAACGCCATGACGATGCCGGAGACGGCCAGGCTCACGAAAGCGATGGCGTTCGCCCAGTGTGCCGCGCGCTCAAACGGGGTGAAACGTTCGATCTTGCGGCCGGTCTCCGCGCCATGCAATTGCAACGTGCCCTTGCGCCAGTAGAAGAGGCCGATGGCCACCAACACGATCAGCAGCAGCGAGCCGCCGTAGGGAATGAGCCAATGGTTGCGCACCTGGCGCCAGGCCTCGCCCGCGTTCGTGAGGCGCGAGCCTGGGTACTGCACAAAGGGCTGGATCAGCGTGCCGTATTCGGCGTAGGGAAAGTTGGTGACGCCGGTACTGCCCTGCCCCACCGCACGCCACATGGGCGCGTTGTTGCCGGGCTGAACTTTGGCGCGTTCAGCGTTGGACTGGTTGGCGTAGTTGGGATCGGTGGCAGCGTCGGGTGCCACCTCAAAAATGTTGGCGCTTTGCACGCCCGCCGCAGCCGGCGCGGTCTGCTGAGCCCAGGCACCGGCCGAAGCCAGGCCCAAAACCAGCGCGACCCACCAGCCCAGCCACCTGCTTGTGCGGTTCATGGGGCGCTCCTTACTTGGCGGTGGTGCGGGTGTACTCGTTCTGGCCGTACTGGCCGCGTGCCTTCAGCTGCTGCTCCCAGCTGGCCTTGTCACCGGCCGTCCAGCCCTTGTGGGCGTACTGGCTGTTGCCCACGCCGGCATAGGGCGGTTTGTCGGTCTTGACGCCGCCCATTCCCTGCGGTTTTTCGCCACAGGCGCTCAGGCCCAACAACGCGGTGGCCAGCAGGCCCAGGGTCAGATGACGTGTGTTCACGACTTGCCTCCGTTCTGTGCGCCCGGCTTGCTTCCGTAGGCCGTGCCCCACCCCCACACCTCCGCGCCCTTGCCACGCTGCAGCACGCGGTTGCGGAAGATGTCTGCCACCACGTCGCCATCGCCGGCCAGCAAGGCCTTGGTCGAGCACATCTCAGCGCAGGCCGGCAGCTTGCCTTCGGCCAGGCGGTTGCGGCCGTATTTCTCGAACTCCTTCTGGCTGCCGTGCTCTTCCGGGCCACCGGCGCAGAAGGTGCACTTGTCCATCTTGCCGCGCACACCAAAGGTGCCCTGGCTCGGGAACTGAGGCGCGCCAAAGGGGCAGGCGTAGCTGCAGTAGCCACAGCCGATGCACACGTCCTTGTCGTGCAACACCACACCTTCGTCGGTGCGGTAGAAGCAGTTGACCGGGCAGACCGCCATGCAGGGCGCGTCGCTGCAGTGCATGCAGGCCACCGAGATGGACTTTTCACCAGGCACACCGTCGTTGAGCGTGACCACACGGCGGCGGTTCACGCCCCAGGGCACCTCGTGTTCGTTTTTGCAGGCGGTGACGCAGCCGTTGCATTCAATGCAGCGCTCGGCGTCACAGATGAATTTCATTCGAGCCATGTCTGTGTCTCCTTACGCTTTTTCGACGTTGCAGATCGTCGTCTTGGTTTCTTGCATCATGGTCACGATGTCGTAACCATAGGTGGTGGCGGTGTTGATGGCCTCGCCACGAACAACCGGCATGGCGCCGTCGGGGTAGTAGGCCTTCATATCCTGGCCCTGCCAACGACCGGAGAAGTGGAAAGGCAGGAACACGGTGTCCGGGCCCACACGTTCGGTGACCAGCGCCTGCACGTTGATGCGCGCGCCGGTGGGGGTGCTGACCCACACCCGCTCGCCGTTGCGGATGCCGCGAGCGGCCGCCGCTGCCGGGTTGAGCTCGACAAACATCTCCTGCTGCAACTCGGCCAACCAGGGGTTCGAGCGGGTCTCTTCGCCGCCGCCCTCGTACTCGACCAGTCGGCCCGAGGTCATGATGAGTGGGAATTTCTCGTGGAGCTTGTTCTCCACGTTCTTGGCCTGCAGCGACTTGTAGAGGATGGGCAGGCGCCAGCGGTTCTTCTGGTCGTCGTGGCTGGGGTACTTCGCCACGAGGTCAGGGCGGGTGCCGTAGATCGGTTCGCGGTGCTGCGGGATGGCGTCGGGGAAGTTCCAGACCACGGCACGGGCCTTGGCGTTGCCAAACGGGTGGCAACCATGGTTCTTCATGAACACACGGATCTGGCCGCCCGAGGGGTCGGTCTTCCAGTTCTTCCCTTCGGCGGCCTTTTGTTCGGCTTCGGTGAGCTCGTCCCACCAGCCCAGCTTCTTGAGCAGCACGTGGTCGAGCTCGGGGTAGCCGGTGGTGATGTCGGCGCCCTTGGAATGCGAACCATCGGCTGCCAGCAGGCTCACGCCCTCACGCTCCACGCCAAAGTTGGCTCGGAAGTTGCCGCCGCCGTCCATCACGTGTTTGGAGGTGTCGTACAGGTTGGGCGAGCCGGGGTGCTTGAGCTCGGGCGTGCCATAGCAGGGCCAGGGCAGACCGAAGTAGTCGCCGCTCATGTCGTAGCCGGTTTCCTTGTCGACCACCGAACCCTTGCACTTGAGGGTCTTGACGTCGAAGGCGTGCATGTTGCGCATGTGAGCCTTGAGCCGCTCCGGGCTCTGGCCGGTGTAGCCAATGGTCCACACACACTTGTTGATCTCGCGCAGGATGTCCTCTGGCACGGGCTCGTCCATGCCCTTGACCTTCTGCATCTTGTAGTTCTTGACCAGCTCCTTGTCGAAGCCCAGCTTCTGCGCGAACTGGTACATGATCATGTGGTCGGTGCGGCTTTCCCACAGCGGCTCGATGACCTTTTCACGCCATTGCAGCGAGCGGTTGGACGCCGTGCACGAACCGCTGGTCTCGAACTGCGTGGCCGCCGGCAGCAGGTAGACCGCGCGCTTGGGGTTGAGGTCTTCGGGCTTGCCCGGCATGGCCGCCATTGCGGCCGTGGCCGAGGGGTAAGGGTCGACCACCACCAACAGGTCCAGCTTGTCCATGGCCCGCTTCATTTCCAGGCCACGCGTCTGCGAGTTGGGCGCGTGGCCCCAGAAGAACACGCCGCGCAGGTTGCTGTTCTGGTCGATGGCTTCGTTGTTCTCCAACACACCGTCGATCCAACGCGAGACCGTGATGCCCGGCTTGGTCATGTTGCCTTCGGTGTAGCGGCCCTTGATCCAGTCAAAGTCCACGCCCCAGGTGGCGGCGAAATGCTTCCAGGAGCCCTCGGCCAGACCGTAGTAACCGGGCAGCGAGTCGGGGTTGGGGCCCACGTCGGTCGCGCCCTGCACGTTGTCGTGTCCGCGGAAGATGTTGGTGCCGCCACCGCTCTTGCCCACGTTGCCCAAGGCCAACTGCAGGATGCACGAGGCGCGCACCATGGCGTTGCCGATGGTGTGCTGGGTTTGGCCCATGCACCAGACGATGGTGCCCGGGCTGTTGTCGTGCAGCATCTTGGCGACCTTGAACATCTGGTCTTCCTTGACGCCACAGGCCTCTTCCACCTTGTCGGGTGTCCACTTGGCCAGCACGTCGGCTTTCACCGCGTCCATGCCGTAGACGCGGTCGTTGATGTACTGCTTGTCTTCCCAGCCGTTCTTGAAGATGTGGTACAGCAGGCCAAAGAGGAAGGGGATGTCGGTGCCGGAGCGGATGCGCACGTACTCGTCGGCCTTGGCTGCGGTGCGAGTGAAGCGCGGATCGACCACGATCATCTTGCAGCCGGTTTCCTTGGCGTGCAGCATGTGCAGCATCGAAACAGGGTGCGCCTCGGCGGCGTTGGAGCCGATGTACAGAGCGACCTTGCTGTTCTGCATGTCGTTGTACGAGTTGGTCATGGCGCCGTAGCCCCAGGTGTTGGCCACACCGGCCACCGTGGTGCTGTGGCAGATGCGTGCCTGGTGGTCGCAGTTGTTGCTGCCCCAAAAGCTCACGAACTTCCGCAGCAGGTAGGCCTGCTCGTTGTTGTGCTTGGAGGACCCCACGAAGTAGACCGAGTCGGCGCCGCTGGCGTCGCGCAGCTCCTTCATCTTCGCGGTGATCTCGTCCAGCGCGGTGTCCCAGCTGATGCGCTGGTACTTGCCGTTGACCAGCTTCATGGGGTAGCGAAGGCGGTACTCGCCGTGGCCGTGCTCGCGCAGGGCCGCGCCCTTGGCGCAATGGGCCCCCAGGTTGATGGGCGAATCGAACACCGCCTCCTGGCGCACCCAGACGCCGTTTTCCACCACCGCATCGGTGGCGCACCCCACCGAGCAGTGGGTGCACACCGTGCGCTTGACTTCGATCTTGCCGGTGCCGTCGATGGAGCCGCCGGTGGCGGCCTTGGCCTTCTTCACCAGTGTGAGCTGGGTGGCGGCGAGGCCCACACCCAGCCCCAGGCCAGAGCGGCGCAGGAAGCTGCGGCGATCCACCGTGGGCAAGGCGTTCTGCAGGCCACGGCGCAGGCTGTGAACAAACGCGGACGAACTTGCGCCCGCACCGCCAGAGGTTTTTTTGGTCAACAACATGATGGGGTTCTCCTCGACCGCGCCGTCAGATACGGGTGGTCTTGTAGTACTGCTTGACGTGTGCCGTGAGCGTGTAGCCACCGCCTCGCTCGGGCTTGGGCAAAGCGGGCTCGGCTTGGGCCTCGGCGTCAGGGGCGCCCGGCAGCAAGGTGGCGGCGGCGGCCACCGCCCCCAGGGTGCCTGCACCGGCGAACAGGGAACGGCGGTTGAGCGAGCGGGGCTGGGCCGGATCGGGTTTTCGCATGCGTGTCTCCTGGGTGTGCGCGAAGAGCCACACGCAACAACACGTGTGGCTTTTTTTCATAACGTAGGGAACTGTAGTGCGCCCGCGCCCCGTTTGCACGGGGAACTTCCCCCTCTGTTTCGCCCGGCCAGAATTGATGCGCCGCAACAAATTCTGAACCTGCCCGAGCGGGGCCACGCATAGCAATTCACAGGCCAGGGTCAACAATCCGCGACTACGCCTTGACAAGCTCAAGGTCGCGCACCACAAGCGCCAGCTTGTCGCAACAGGCGCGACAATTTGTCGCACGCCCGCGCTGCGCCGCCCTGTGGGTATTTCGCCAATAGCCGAGTGATTCACACGGATACCTCCGTAGAATCCAGCGCCGTGGCAACCCTCCCCAACCCCCTGGCCCCCGACAAAAGCACCGAAGGCTGGCCCAACTGGTCCATCCTCGTCGTCGACGATGAACAGGGCATGCGCCACTTTCTGGTCAAGACATTGGCACCACGCTGCCACTTCGTGGAGAGCGCGGGCAGCGCCGAAGAAGGTGAGTCGCTGCTGCGCGAACAGCACTTCGATCTCATTGTGCTCGACATCTCATTGCCTGGCAAAAACGGCGTGGCCTGGCTCAAGGAATTGCGCGACCAAGGCTACTCGGGCGAGGTCATCCTGATCACCGCCTTCGCCGACCTGGACACCGCCATCGAAGCCCTGCGCGCGGGTGCGTCCGACTTCATCCTCAAGCCCTTTCGTGTGCCGCAAATCCTCAACGCGGTCAAACACAGCTTCGAGCGTGCCCGGCTCGCACGTGAAAACTTCGTCCTCAAACGCGACCACCGCAACCTGGTCCGCAGCGACCGCTCCTCTCTGGTGGGCGAGTCGCCCGAGATGGCCCGCCTGCGCGACGCCATCGCCCGGCTGTCGGCCGTCAACAGCACCGTGCTCCTGCAAGGGGAATCGGGCACCGGCAAGGAACTGGTGGCGCGCGAACTGCACGCCCGAAGTGCCCGCGCCAACGGCCCCTTCGTGCCGTTGAACTGTGCGTCGGTATCGCCCGAACTGATCGAAAGCGAGCTGTTTGGCCACGCCAAAGGCGCCTTCACCGGCGCCACCCGTTCACGCGATGGTCTGTTTTATTACGCCCAGGGCGGCACTTTGTTTTTTGACGAAGTGGCCGAGCTGCCGCTGTCCATCCAGGCCACGCTGCTGCGCACAATTGAAGATTTGCACATCCGCCCCGTGGGCAGCCAGCAGCTGGTGCCGGTGGACGTGCGCATCGTGGCGGCCACCAACCGCCGCCTGGCCGACGAGGTGGCCGCCGGGCGCTTCCGGGCCGATCTATTTTACCGCCTGCAGGTGGTGGACCTGAGCCTGCCACCACTGCGCGCGCACAAGCCCGACATCCCCGCGCTGGTGGCCCATTTCATGGGCGAGTTGTGCCCCGCCCTGGGGTTGGAGCCCATCGCCATCACCGACGACGAGCAGCGCTTCCTGCTGCAGTACGACTGGCCGGGCAACGTGCGCGAGCTGCGCAACCTGATCGAGCGCTCGCTCATCCTGGGGCAGCTCAACGTGTCGGCCCTGTACCCCCAACTGCCCAGCAGTCCCGTCTCCGACGCCCCTGTGACCGACCTGCAGACGCTGGAGAAGCGGCACATCCTCAGCGTGCTGGACTCGGTGCAGGGCGACAAGACCAAGGCCGCACAACTCCTGGGGGTGTCCCGTCGCACCCTGGAGCGCCGCGTGGCCGAGTGGCAAGGCGCATGAACTTCTGGCGCAGCCCCGCCTGGCTGGCCGCCTCCATCCGCCACAAGCTGCTGGCCATGGCGTTGCTGCCGCTGGCGGTGGTGTTCCCGCTCCTGGTGCTGGCGCTCACGCTGTGGAGCAACGTGGCCTACGAGCGCCTGATGATCACCAAGGTGCGGGCCGACCTGGCGGTGGCCCAGGGTTACTTTGCGCAGGTGCTGGTGGAGGTGGGCTCGGGCACGCTGGGCGTGGCCGGCTCGCATGCCCTGGTGCGGGCATTGCAACAGCGGCAGCCGCCCGAGGGGCTGCTGGCGCAAGAGCGCAGCCGTTTGCGGCTGGACTTTCTGAACTTCTACCCCAGCCAAGGCACGTCCTTGCCCCCCGCTCTGGCTGCCAACCTGTCCAGCGTGCCACCACGCCAGGAGCAAGCCCGGCTGGTGGTGCTGCCGACCGAAACCCTGCAGGGCATTGCACCCGCGCTGGTGGATCGCCTGCGTATTCCGCTCGTGCCCACGCGCAACGCCACCCCCACCGAACGCAACGTGGAAGACCGCGCGATGGTGGTTTTGTCCACGCTGCCGGTGCGCGACGAAAGCGGCCGCCTGCTGGGGGTGCTCAGTGGTGGCTTGTTGCTCAACCAGAACCTGGACTTCATCGACCACATCAACCGCATCGTCTACCCCGAAGGCTCGCTGCCCTTTGGCAGCCAGGGCACCGCCACCCTGTTCCTGGACGACGTGCGCATCACCACCAACGTGCGCCTGTTCCAGGACCAGCGCGCCGTGGGCACACGCGTGTCGCAGGAAGTGCGCAACGCGGTGCTGGGACAGGGACAAACCTGGCTGGACCGCGCCTTTGTGGTCAACGACTGGTACGTGAGCGCCTACCAGCCACTGCTCGACGCCGACGAGCAGCGCATCGGCATGTTGTACGTGGGCTACCTGGAGAAGCCGTTCCGCTGGGTGCGCTACGCCATGGTGGCCGTGATCGGCCTGATTTTTCTGGCGGTGATGGCCGCCGCCGCCGTGTTCTCGGTGCGCTGGGCGCGCAGCATTTTCAAGCCGGTGGAGCAGATGAACCAGACCATGCGCCGGGTGGAGTCAGGCGAGTCGAGCGCGCGCGTGGGCGCGGTGGCGGCACGCGACGAAATCGGCGCCCTGGCGGCCCACCTGGACGAACTGCTAGACACCATCGACGACAAGACCCGCGCGCTGCAAGCCTGGGCCAACGAGCTGGACCTCAAAGTGGCTGAGCGCACGCGCGAGCTGGCCGCCAGCAACGCCTCGCTGCGCCAGGCGCAGCAGCAACTGGTGAAGAGCGAAAAGCTGGCCGCCATTGGCCAGCTCACCGCCAGCATCGCCCACGAAATCAACAACCCCATCGCGGTGATGCAGGGCAACCTGGACCTGATGCGCGAAACCCTGGGCACACAGGCCGAACCGGTGCGTGCCGAAATCCAGCTGCTCGACCAACAGGTGGAGCGCATGCGCCTGATCGTTACCCAGTTGCTGCAATACGCCCGCCCCACCGAATACGCAGGTTACGTGGACACGCTGGACACGCGCCAGACACTCGACGCCTGCCTGGTGCTGGTGGCCCACCTGCTGCACCAGCGGCGCATCACCGTGACGCGCGACGACCGCGCCACCCAACGCGTGGGCTTCAATCCGCAGGAGTTGCAGCAGGTGGTGATCAACCTGCTGATCAACGCCATCCAGGCCATGCCCGAGGGTGGTGAACTGACACTGGAAACGCGCGATTGGTTGGACGACCAGGGCCAGCCCCAAGGGGCCGTGATCTCGGTGCTGGACCAGGGCCCCGGCCTGAGCGAGGCCGTGCGAGATCGCCTGTTCAGCCCCTTCTTCACCACCAAAAACGATGGCAACGGCCTGGGCTTGTGGATCAGCCTCGGGCTGGTGGAACGTTACGGCGGCAAGCTCGAAGCTGACAACCGCACGGATGGAGCTGGCGCGGCGTTCCGCATTCGCCTGCTGACCGAGCCGATGGCCCCGGCCGAGGCACAGGCACGCACCGGCGACGGCCGGCCCGGCGCCTTGTGATCAACCGCGCAGCGCGGCGTTGAGCTGGTCCACCACCTCGGCCCAGTCGGCGTCGCACAGGATTTGCTCGCGCAACAGCGTGGCTTGTGCGGGTGTCCAGAAGGGCGCATCGGCCAGGAGGACGGTGGCCGGCAAAGGCGAATGGCGTTGGATGAAAGCGCCGATGCCCGCAGGGTCGGCGGGCAGACCCAGCTGGGCAAACAGTTCGCTGAAGCGGTGGTGAAAACCTTCCATCGTGTCCTCCGATCGGTTCAGGCCAACATGTCGAAGCCTTGGGCCTCGACGCTGAAGAACGCCCGCGTGAAGCCGGCCAATGCGCCGTAGAAACGCGCCTTGGGGTGGGCCTCCAGCGCGTCGCACAAGGCCATCACCCACGGCTGCAGATGGGTGGCGAAAAAGTCGCGCT
Organism: Burkholderiaceae bacterium; assembly: GCA_036279795.1. Lineage (GTDB taxonomy): Bacteria > Pseudomonadota > Gammaproteobacteria > Burkholderiales > Burkholderiaceae_C > Hydrogenophaga. The sequence goes on from DASUIK010000176.1 coordinate 11,089, forward strand.
GGCGGGTGAGATTGGACACCGCCACGTCGTCGCCGGCAATCAGGTAGCGCATCACCTCGCACAGGTAGGCGATGTGGTCCTCGGTCTCGGGCATGGACTCGTCGCGCGTGAGGCCCAACGCGGCCAGGTCGCCGCGCAGCTGGGCCAACGGCTTTTCGTTCAGAAAACCGCTCAGGTGGTGCGAACCGAACAAGTACACCTCGGGCTTGCCCAGGCCGCCGAACAAGGCCTCGTACTCCTCGGCCACGGCGGCGTCGTCCAGCTCGCGGGCACGGCCCACGAACTGGCGCCAGCTTTCCTCCAGGAACGCACCACTGGCCGGCGCCTCGGTGACGGCGACACGCAGCTGCGCCAGCAGCTCGGCCGAAGGCGGTGCGTAATACAAAGCGGCCAACAGGCCATAGACCTCGGCGCGGGCGGTTTCTTCGTCCAGCGCGCTGCTGGTGGGGGGTGGCAGGCTCATGGCGAGGGTCACAAGTCGGTGATGCGGGATTCGTTGGTGGCGGTGTGCAGGTCGATCACGCGGCAATCGCCACACATTTTGAGGCGCTCCAGCGCCGCGCCCTGGAACATGCTGTGCCCGGCCAGGCGGCCCAGCATGGCCTCGACGCCCTTGAGCGTGCCAAAGGGTTTGCCGCAGCGGATGCAGCCGTAGGGCTGGGCCTCATTGAGCACGCGCGGTTGCTTGCGTGCCTCGGTGGGCAACAAGCGGGCCTGCAACTGCAGGGCATCCTCGGGGCAGGTCTTCACGCACAGGCCACATTGCACGCAGTTCTTCTCGGTGAAGCGCAGTTGTGGGCGGTCGGGGTTGTCGAGCAGGGCACTCGCCGGGCACGCGCTCACGCAACTCAGGCACAGGGTGCACTTGTTCGCGTCCACCAGCACCTGGCCCAGCGGCGAACCGGTGGCGGGCAGGGCAATGGGCGCCTCGTTGCGTTGGGGCGCATGGGCCATGAGGTGGTCCAGCGCCAGCTCCATCGTGGCGCGTTTTTCGGCCTGCACCGCGAAGGCGGCGGGCACCGGTACGGTGGCGGCAGGCGCGGCGCGCAGTTCTGCGTCGAGCGCGGCCAGGTCGCGCGCATCGCGGGCGTGCAGCAAGCGGAAATGCTCGCCGGCATAACCCAGGCCCTGTAGCAGCGCATTGCCCACGGCCATTTGTTCGCCCAGCGCCCGCAGGTAGTCAGGCGCTTCTTCGCCGGTGGCCAGCACCCACACCTGGCTGGCACCCCAGGCCTTGGCGGCCAGCCACACCTCCAGGCCGAGGCTGGCGGTGTGCCACGCGGCCAAGGGCAACACACGCGCGGGCACGCCGTGGGTGGCTTTGTCGAGCATGGCGGCACGGCCCAGGTCGTCCACCAGGGCGGCGCCGGCCTGCTGGCTGTGGATCAACACGGCGGCGTTTTTGCCACCGGCCTTGGCGTAGGTGTTCACCAGGGTGCGCACGCGCCGGCCCTGGTCGGGCGCGGAAGGGTAGTGGTAGGTGAGCGCACCGGTGGGGCAGACGGTGGTGCAGGCGCCGCAGCCCACGCACAGGTAGGGATTGACCTCGATCTGGTTGCGCTTGGCGTCGCTGTCCAGGCGCGACTGGATGGCCGAGGCCGAGCAGATGTCCACACAGGCGTTGCAGCCAAGTTGTTCGTTGCGGCCGTGCGCGCACAGCTTGGCCTTGTACTGGAAGAACTTGGGCTTTTCGAACTCGCCCACGAGATCGCGCAGTTTGAGCAATGCCGTCAACTGCGCCGTGGTATCGGCGTGGGTGGGCAGGTGAAAGTAGCCTTGGGGCAGAGCGTGCTGGGTGAAGACGGGTGCGTCGCGCAGGTCGAGCACGAGGTCGAAACGCTCGCTGTGCTCGGTGGCGTCACGACCGAACTGGATGGCACCGGGCGCATCGCACACCTTCACGCAGTCGCGATGGGATGTGCAGGCGTTGAGGTCGATCTGGTAGTCGAGCCCGATGGCGCCTTCGGGGCAGGCCGACACGCAGGCGTTGCACCGGGTGCAGAGGTCGAGGTCGATGGGGTTGTCGGTGGACCAGCTCACGTCGAAGGCACCCAGCCAGCCGGTCACGCGCGCGAGACGCCCGGCGATGACCGGATAACGGCGCGCCTGCATGCCCGCACCGCCGGTGGCAAACAGGCTGACCTGCAAGGTGTCGGCCACCTGGGCGGCCAGGGCCTCGGCGCGCTCCAACGGCCCAATCACCAGCAAGCGGCCGGCGCTCTTGTAGGTGGCGGTGGGCACCGGCTCGGGTTCGGGCAGGCGGGCAGCGGCCAGCAGCGCGGCCATCTTGGGTGTGGCCTGTGGGGCCTCGCGGCCCCAGCCACCCGTCTCGCGGATGTTGACGAAGTGGATGGGGCGCACGTCCAGTGCGGGCGCGCCCTCGGTCTGCTCGGCCAGTTCGATGAACAGCCGGCTTTCCTGGGTGCAAGCGACGACAAGGTCGTCACTGCCGCGGGCGGCCTGCTGGAAGGCTGGGGCCTCGCGGCGGCACAGGGTGGTGTGTTCGGTGAGCGTTTCGCCCAGGGCACGGCCCAGGGCGGGCACGTCCAGTGGCATGGTGCGGTTGCAATTGCAGATCAGCGTGGTCATGCGGTGGGCTCGGTGGGTGGGTCGGCAGGGGGTGGGGCCTGCTCGGGGGGGGTGTCGTCTGGCAACGCGGTGGCCCGGGGCACTGTTTGCGGCGCTTCTTCGGGTGCGTCAAACACCTTCATGAACTGCGCGCTGGTGAGTTTGCGCGCCAGTTCCAGCGGCAAGGGGTCGGGCTTGCTGTAGTCGTCGATGTAGATGTCCAGCCCGTCCATCACATTGAAGT
>DASUIK010000177.1:0-7377 GCA_036279795.1 Burkholderiaceae bacterium
ACACAGGATCAGGCTGGCGCTCACGCCCAGCTTGGCTTTCGCGTCCTGGCAAGCGCGGTACAGGCCGTCGATCACGGTCTTCATCGCCACACCGCGCGCGGTGTGGGTCTGCGGATCGAAAAAGATTTCGGTGTGAATGACCTGGTCGGCCTGCGCCTTGAGCAGGTAGGCCCAGGCCATGTCGTAGAAGTCCTGCTCGGTGATGAGCACACTGGCACCGGCGTAGTAGATGTCCAGAAAACTTTGCAGGTTGGTGAAGGCGTAGGCACGGCGCAATTCGTCCACGCTGGCATAGGGGATGGCGATGCCGTTGCGTTGGGCCAGAGCGAATATCAGTTCAGGCTCCAGCGAGCCTTCGATGTGGATGTGCAGTTCGGCCTTGGGCGCGGTGCGCAGCAGGTACACCAGACGTTCTTGGGAGATGGGGGGCAAGGTGTTCATGCGATGACTCCAAAGGTGATGCCACTGTCGCGCAGGAAGCGGCGGTAGGCAAGTGACACCCGGTCGGCCGTGGTGTGTTGCTCGGCGCGCGGGTCCAGCGGCAGGCACTTGGGTTGCTGCGATTCCAGCACCGGTTGGTCCTGCGTGAAGATGGTGTGCTGAAACGCCCGCAGTGCCTCGTCGCTGGAAGCAAAATCGGCCACGGCCAAGCGGAACCAGACCCGGCTGGTCTCGGGCGTGAGCGGGCAGATGAACAGGCCGATGGCCTCACGGTAATCGCCCAGCGCCGGGTCGTCCGGGCGTTTGGTGAGCACAGCGCTGAAGGGACCGGTCACCTCGTAGCTGTAGTCCACCATGGCGCCGCCGCTGGACAGGCGGTTGGACTGCGGCTGCCAGGCCTGGCAACCGGTGGCGATCAGCGCGGTGGGCGTGCGCTCCACCGGGTGGTCATGGTGAGCGGCATGGCCCCGTTCGCCCAGCCAACCCTCGTGCACAAACGCAAAGTGGGTCATGTCAAGGAAGTTCTCGACGATGCGTGGTGCGCTGGTGGCCACGTCATACGGACCGCAGTTCAGCTTGCGCAAACGGGCATCGGCCTCGGCGGCAAATGCGGGCAGTTGACCACCCTCGCCGTCCAGCCTCACCCAAACCAGGCCATGGGCTTCATGCACGCCCACTGTCTGCAGACGTTGGCCCGCGGCAGGCACAAAGTCGGGCAATGCCGGCACGTGACGGCAAGGCCCATCGGCATCAAAACGCCAGCCGTGGTATGGGCATTCGAGCTGGCCCTCACACACGCGGCCAAACGAGAGGCGTGCGCCCCGGTGCGGGCAGCGGTCGTGGGCGCCGGCGATGCGCCCCTGGCTGTTCCGCCAAAGCACCAACGCCTGCCCCAACAGTTGCACCGCGTGCGGCGAAGCTTCAATGTCGGCACTCAGCGCCACGGGCAGCCAATGGGTGTGTTCGTTCATCGCGTTCTGGAAAAAAAAGGGCCACCCGGGGGTGGCCCATGCGAACTCACGGGTTCGAGGCATTGCGAGCGGGTGCCAGGCTAGGCGGACGGAGCGCAGAAACCGGAACGTACTTCCTGTACGTGAGGATTCCGAGCACCGCCCAACGACGCATGGTGCCCGCGCAGTAGCCGAGCGCTTATTGCGGCACCTTGCCTTCCACGCCCTTGACATAGAACTTGATGCCGCCCAGGAACTTGTCATCGGCGACTTCGTCTTTCTTCAGCACTTCCTTGCCGTCCTGGCCGAGGATGGGACCCTTCCAGATCGAGAAGCTGCCGTCCTTCAGGCCGGCCTTGATGGTGTCGATCTTGGTCTTGGCATCGGCAGGCACGTCTTCGGCGATGGAGACCATGTCGATGGCGCCTTCCTTCACGCCCCACCACACTGCGCCGGTGGTCCAGGTGCCGTTCAGTGCGTCACCCACGGCCTTCTTGTAGTAGGGGCCCCAGTTGATGATGGCCGAGCCCAGGTGGGCCTTGGGACCGTAGGCGGTCATGTCGCTGTCCCAGCCGAAGGCTCGCTTGCCCATCTTCTCGGCGGTTTGCAGCACGGCGCTGGAGTCGGTGTTCTGGAACAGGATGTCGGCGCCGCCGTTGATCAGCGAGGTGGCGGCTTCGGTCTCCTTCGGTGGGTCGAACCAGCCGTTGACCCAGACCACCTTGGTCTTGATCTTGGGGTTGACCGACTGGGCGCCCAGCGTGAAGCTGTTGATGTTGCGGATCACCTCGGGGATGGGGATGGAGCCCACCACACCCACGGTGTTGGACTTGGTCATGCTGCCCGCGATCACGCCAGCCATGTACGCGCCTTCGTAGGTGCGGCTGTCGTAGGTGCGCATGTTCTCGGCGGTCTTGTAGCCGGTGGCGTGCTCGAACTTCACGTCCTTGAAGTCGGCAGCGACCTTGAGCATGGGCTCCATGTAGCCGAAGGTGGTGCCGAACACCAGCTTGTTGCCTTGCTGGGCCATGTCGCGGATCACGCGCTCGGCGTCTGCGCTCTCAGGCACGCTTTCGACGAAGCTGGTTTTGACTTTGTCGCCGAACTCGGCTTCGACTTCCTTGCGCGCACGGTCGTGGGCGAAGGTCCAACCACCGTCGCCCACCGGGCCGACGTAGGCGAACGCGACCTTCAGCGGTTCGGGCTTGGGCGCTTCAGCGGCGGGGGCCGGTGCCGGGGCGGGCGCCGGTTCTTCCTTCTTGCCGCAGCCGATCAGCACCGCGCTGGCGAGTGCCGAAAGGGCCACCGTTTTGATGATGGTGCGCTTCTTCTGGTCTGTCATGTCGACTCCTGGGGGACGTGGGTTGAAAAACGAAAACAGCAGATTATGAGCCTGGGTAAAACGGCTTGCCGATGGAGGTGGGCATGTTGACCCGAATCCACGCCGGATTGCGCGAAATCAGCACCAGCACCACCACTGTGGCCAAGTAAGGCAACATGGTCAGGAACTGGCTGGGCACGTTCACGCCAATGCCTTGGAGGTGGAACTGCAACATGGTCACGCCACCGAACAGGTAGGCTCCCAGCAAGACCCGTGCCGGGCGCCAGGTGGCGAAGGTGGTGAGCGCCAATGCGATCCAGCCCTTGCCCGCGATCATGCCCTCGACCCACAGCGGCGTGTAGACGGTGGACACGTACGCGCCGGCCAAGCCACACAAGGCCCCACCGGCCACCACCGCCAACAGGCGGATGCGGCGCACCGGGTAGCCCAGCGCGTGGGCGGATTCAGGGCTTTCGCCCACGCTGCGCAGCACCAGGCCCGCGCGGGTGCGGTAAAGAAACCAGATCAGACCCAACGTGAGGGCGACGCCCACGTAGACCATGGGATGGTGCTTGAACAGCGCATTGCCCAGGAAAGGGATGTCGGCCAACAGCGGGATGGCGTGCTGGGCCTGTTCCGGCAGTTTGGCCTGCACGTAGTTGATGCCGGCAAAGGCGGAAAACCCGCCGCCGAACAAACTGAGCGCCAACCCGGTGGCGTACTGGTTGGTGTTGAGCCAGATCACCAGCACACCAAACATGGCCGCCAGCACCGCGCCAGCGGCCATGCCAGCAACAAAACCCAAGGTGGTGCTGCCGGTGGAAGCCACGGTGGCAAAACCGGCCAGCGCGGCACACAACATCATGCCTTCGGCCCCGAGGTTGACGATACCGGCCTTTTCGTTGATGAGCAGGCCCAGCGCCGCGATGGCCAGCACGGTGCCGGCATTGAGCGAAGCGGCGATCAAAAGTGCGGTGGATTCCATCTCAAACCTTTTTGGCGATGAACTTGACGCGGTAGGCGATCAGCGTGTCGGCAGCCAGCAGCGAGAACAACAGCAGCCCCTGGAACACACCGGTGATGGACTTGGGCAGCCCCAGGCGCGACTGCGCCAGTTCGCCACCGATGTAGAACATGCTCATGAGCAAGGCCGAGAACACGATGCCCACCGGGTGCAGCCGCCCCACAAAGGCCACGATGATGGCCGCAAAACCGTAGCCTGCCGGCACATAAGGCGTGAGCTGGCCGATGGGGCCGGCCACCTCCAGCGCGCCGGCCAGTCCCGCTGCCGCACCCGAGGTGAGCAGCGCGATCCACAGCGCCGTGCGCGACGAAAAACCGGCGTAACGCGCCGCCGCCGGCGCCAGCCCCCCCACCTGCTGGGCAAAACCCGAGTAGGTGCGGAACAGGAACAACCACGCGCCCGCCACACCAGCCAACGCCAGCAGCAGGCCGATGTTCACCCGCGAGCCGTCCATGAGGCGCGGGATTTTGGTCACCGCATCAAAGGTTTTGGTTTGCGGGAAGTTGTAGCCCAGCGGGTCTTTCCAGGGGCCATAGACCAGATAGTTGAGCACCTGCACCGCCACGTAGACCAGCATCAGGCTGACCAGGATTTCGTTGGCGTTGAAACGGTCGCGCAGCAAAGCGGTGATACCCGCCCACAGCATGCCGCCCAGCACCCCAGCCACGAGGATGGCGGGCACGATCCAAGGGCCGGTGGTTTTGTCGGCCAACAAGGCCACGCCACCGGCGGCAATCGCCCCGATGATGAACTGACCTTCGGCGCCAATGTTCCACACGTTGGAGCGGAAACAAACGGCCAGGCCCAGGGCAATGATGAGCAAAGGCGTGGCCTTGACCATCAGTTCGCTCACTGCATACAGGTTGCGGATGGGCTCCCAGAAAAACACCTGCAGGCCACGCACAGGGTCTTTGCCCAGCGCAACGAACAGGATCACACCGATTACCACCGTCACCAGCAGCGCCAGAATCGGCGAGGCGTAGCCCCAAAAACCGGAAGGCTGTGGGCGCGCTTCAAGCTTGATCATGGGCCACCTCCTTCTGCTCAGTGGCGGCACTGCCCTGGTTCCAAAGTCCCGACATCCATTCCCCGATCTGCGTCACCGACGCCTTGCTGCGGTCCACGCTGGGCGACAGCCGCCCTTTTGCCATCACGTACAGGCGGTCGCAAATTTCAAACAGTTCGTCCAGCTCTTCGCTGACCACCAGCACCGCACAACCGGCATCGCGCAGCGCCAGGATTTCGCCGCGTATCTGGGCCGACGCGCCCACGTCCACCCCCCAAGTGGGCTGGCTGACGATGAGGAGCGTGGGTTTGGCTTCGATCTCGCGGCCAACGATGAACTTCTGCAGGTTGCCTCCCGACAAGGACTTGGCCGCCGCGTCCGGCCCAGCGGCCTTGACCTTGTAGCGGGTGATGATGTCCTGCGCCTGAGCGCGCAACGCACCCAGCTTGAGCCAGCCACCGGCCCCGATGGCGTCTCGCCGCGACAGCAACAGGTTGTGCGCCAACCCCAGCGTGGGCACGGCGCCCCGGCCCAGGCGTTCTTCCGGCACAAAATGCAAGCCCAGCGAACGGCGCTTGCCAGGGCCAAAACGCGACACGTCGGTGCCGCTCACGCTGATGCTGCCGGCCGGCGCACGGCGGTCTTCGCCCGACAGACAAAACAGCAGTTCACCCTGCCCGTTGCCCGACACGCCGGCGATGCCCACCACCTCGCCCGCACACACCGTGAGCTGGATGCCATCCAGGTCAGTGCCAAACGGGTCGTCGCTCTTGAGGCTCAGGCCACGCACCTGCATCACGGCCGCGCCAGGCCGCTGCTCGCGCAGGCCCAGGGCCGGCGGTTCGGCGCCGATCATCAGGCGGCTGAGCGAGGCGTTGCTCTCCTGCTGGGGATTGCACACGCCCGTGACCTGCCCACCACGCAACACCGTGCAGGCAGTACACAGCTCGCGGATTTCGTGCAGCTTGTGGCTGATGTAGAGGATGCTGCAGCCCTCGGAGGCCAGCTTCTTGAGCACCACAAACAGCTTTTCCACCGCCTGCGGCGTGAGCACGGAGGTGGGCTCATCTAGGATGAGCAACTGCGGCTGGGTGAGCAATGCGCGGATGATTTCCACCCGCTGCATCTCGCCCACGCTCAGGGTGTGCACCGGGCGCTCGGGCGCGATGTCCAGCCCGTACTCGGCGGCCTTGGCGCGGATGCTTTCGGTCACTTCCTCCAGCGTCAGGCTTTTGTCCAGGCCCAGCCACACGTTTTCCGCCACGGTCAGCGTGTCGAACAGGCTGAAGTGCTGGAACACCATGCTGATGCCCAGGGCCCGCGCCTCTTGGGGGTTGCGGATGTGTACCGGTTTGCCGTTGAAGAGCACGGCGCCTTCGTCGGGTTTGACCGAGCCGTAGATGATCTTCATCAGCGTGGACTTGCCAGCGCCGTTTTCACCCAGCACGGCGTGGATCTCGCCGGGGGCCACGGTCAGGTGCACGTCCTTGTTGGCCACCACGCCGGGGTAGCGTTTGGTGATGCCCGTCAGTTGCAATCGCGGTGTGGTCAATCGGTTCTCCTCGAACACGGATTCTGCTCAAAATTTTGGGTGGCATTCTCGCCGCCCGCAGGGGTTCGCCAAGCAAACATCGGGCCGTTGGCGAAACGCCCCGCTCAGTGTCCTCCGATATAGACGAATTTGAACAGGAACAGACTGCCAATCGCCCACACCATCTTGTGCACCTCCTTGGCCTTGCCGGTGAACAGCTTGAGCACGGCGTAGGTGATGAATCCGAAAGCCAGGCCGTTGGCGATGGAGTAGGTGAAAGGCATGACCAAGGCCGTCACGGCGGCGGGGATCACCTCGGTGGTGTCGTCCCAGTCGAGTTCGGTGAGGTCGCGCAACATCAGGCAGGCCACAAAGAACAGCGCCGGCGCGGTGGCGTAGGCGGGCACCACGCCGGCCAGCGGCGCGATGAACAGGCACGCCAGGAACAGCACCGCTACCGTCAGCGCCGTGAGTCCGGTGCGGCCACCGGCCTGCACGCCCGAGGCGCTCTCGACATAGGCCGTGGTGCTGGACGTGCCCAGCAGCGCGCCCGCAAAAATGGCACCGCTGTCCGCGAGCAAGGACTTGTTCAGCCGCTCCATCTTGCCCGGCACCAGCAGGCCCGCGCGCTTGGCCACACCCATCAGCGTGCCCGTGGCGTCGAACAGCTCGACCAGGAAAAACACCAGCACCACATTGACCAGCCCCACCGACAGGGCGGCTTTGATGTCCAGTTGCAGGAAGGTGGGCGCGATGGAGGGTGGCGCCGAAAAAATGCCTCGGAACTCGTTGCCCGCAAAAAAGAAGGACGCCACCGTCACCGCGACGATGCCGATCAGGATGGCGCCCGGCACCCGTCGCTTGTCCAGCACCACGATGAGCACAAAACCCAGCACGGCCAGCACCACGGGCGGCGTGTGCAGTTCGCCCAGGGTCACGAAGGTGGCGGGCGAGGCGGTCACTATGCCCGCGCTCTTGAGCGCGATCAGCGCCAGGAACAGACCAATGCCCACCGTGATGGCGTAGCGCAGCGAATGGGGAATGCCACGGATGATCAGCCCGCGCAGGCCCAGCAGCGTGACCAGCAGGAACAGACAGCCGGAC
>DASUIK010000178.1:0-3512 GCA_036279795.1 Burkholderiaceae bacterium
CAAGACCTGTTCGGTCTTGCACCCTATGTGCCGCCGCACTTCCATGTGCTGAGCCTGCGCGCACCCTTTGTGCTGGGGCCGGGCAGTTACGCCTGGTTTGAGTTCGATGTGCGCCCCGATGGCTCGCGCGCCATCGACGGCGAGCAGGAGCTGGCCAGCCGCGAAGCGCTCACACGTGAGATCGCGGCCCATGCGGAACGCCTGGGTGTGCCACCTGAACGCGTGCTGGTGGGCGGTTTCAGCCAGGGTGGCATCATGGGCCTGAGCCTGCTGTTGACGCAGCCTTCACTGATGCAAGGCGCCTTTGCGCTGCACAGCCGCCTGTTGCCCGAGGTGCTGACGCTGGCCGCGCCTGCCGCTGAGTTGGTCGGCAAACAACTGTGGGTCAGCCACGGTTTACAGGACATGGTCATCCCCTTGGCGCAGGCACAGCGCATCCGCGAGCACTTTGGCGCCTTGCCGGTGGCGCTGGACGGTGCCGATTTCCCCGGTGGGCACGAGTTGCGCCCGGCCGAACTGCAGCAGTGGATTGGCTGGTTGAACCGCACCACTTCAAAGGAGACGACGTGAGCAACACCCACCCCATCCTGACAGCCCAGGCGTTGGGCTTCCAGTGGCCCACGCTGGACCCGTTTCTGTTCTGCGTGCACCACAACGACCATTACCCGCCGGGCAACGCCCAGTTGGGGCCCGCGGCGTCGCTGGCCGGCCGGCAGATCGGGCAGGACTTCTCGCAGAAGGACGGCTGGAGCATGTACCACGGCGAGCAGGTGCCCGGTTTTCCCGCGCACCCGCACCGTGGCTTCGAGACGGTGACGATCGCGCGCCGTGGGCTGATTGACCATTCGGATTCGCTGGGGGCCGCCGCGCGTTTTGGCGAGGGCGACGTTCAGTGGCTCACCGCCGGGCGTGGCATCGTGCATTCCGAGATGTTCCCGCTGCTGCAAGCCGACCAACCCAACCCCTGCGAGCTGTTCCAAATCTGGCTCAACCTGCCCGCCGCGCGCAAGATGGCCGCCCCCCACTTCACCATGTTCTGGGGCCAGGACATCCCGGCCCTGCAGGCCGACGGCGTGGAGGTCAGTGTGGTGGCAGGTGCCCTGAAGGGCGCGCCGGCTCCCCTGGCCCCGCCGCCCGAATCCTGGGCTGCCCAGCCCGATGCCGACGTGGCCATCTGGACGCTCAAGCTCGCCCCCGGTGCCCGCTTCACCTTGCCCGCAGCGCGAGGGCAGGGTACGCGGCGCATGCTGTACTTTTTTGCGGGCACCGCCCTGCGCGTTGGGGGGCATCTGGTCGATCAGCACGCCGCGTTGGAATTGGACGCAGCCGCAGCGGTGGAGCTGGTGAATGGCGACACCGCTGCCGAATGCCTGATGCTGCAGGGCCGCCCCATCGCCGAGCCGGTGGCCCAGTACGGCCCCTTCGTGATGAACACCCAGGCCGAAATCCACCAGGCTTTCAGCGATTACCAGCGCACCCGTTTTGGTGGGTGGCCCTGGCAGAACGAGGCGCCGCACCATGGCGCCGAGCGGGGCCGTTTTGCACGCCACCCTGATGGCCGTGAGGAGGCGGCTCGCTGAGACGACACGTGTCCGCTTGCGGGCGGGTCAGTGCACGCCCAGCGCCCGCCCGATGTGCTGCCGCTTCACCGTGGGCTTGGGCACCTTGCACGGCAGGTGTTCGAACCAGCGGCGCACATCGTCCTCCAGGCACAGGCCGTGCATGAAGTTGTAGATGGCCTTGCGCAGGCCTTGGCCCAGGGCGTCGTGGTCCACGCCCGGTGGCATGGGGGTGGGGTCGATGAAGCCGATGTCGTTCTTGGCGAAGCTCACCGCGGGCAAGGGGATGAGTTCGATGCCGTAGGCCTCGGGGTTTTTGCCCACGGGCGAATGCACGGTACAGGTGAAGCGGTGAAAAAAGCCGCTTTGTATGCAGCCGTTTTCGAACAGCTGGCGCACGTATTCGAGCGCGTCCACCGTGTCTTGCAGCGTCTGGGTGGGAAAGCCGTACATCAGGTAGGCGTGCACGAGGATGCCGGCGTCCGAAAAGCCTTTGGTCACACGCGCCACCTGCTCCACCGACACGCCTTTTTTCATCAGGCCCAGCAGCCGGTCGCTGGCCACCTCCAGCCCACCGCTCATGGCGATGCAGCCGCTTTGGGCCAGCAGGTCGGCCAGCTCGGGCGTGAAGGTTTTTTCAAACCGGATGTTGCCCCACCATGAGATGTGCAACTGGCGGCGGATCAGTTCCTCGGCCAGGGCCTTGAGGGCTTTGGGTGGCGCGGCCTCGTCCACGAAGTGGAAGCCGGTCTGGCCCGTTTCTTCCACGATCTGCTGGATGCGGTCGGCCAGCTTGTGGGCGGTGGCGGTCTCGTAGCGGCCGATGTAGTCCAGGCTCACATCGCAGAAGCTGCACTTTTTCCAGTAGCAACCGTGTGCGACGGTGAGCTTGTTCCAGCGCCCGTCGCTCCACAGCCGGTGCATGGGGTTGAGCATGTCGAGCAGGCTCAGGTAGCGGTCCAGCGGCAGGCCGTCCCAGGTGGGTGTGCCCACGTCTTCAAACGGGATGTCGGGCTCGGTGAGGTTCACGTATTGCACGGCGCCGCCGTCGTTGCGCACAAAAGTGCGCTGCAGGCGCTGGCGCCCACGCTGGCCTTGCAGGTGCTCCACCAGCGACAACACCGGCCGTTCGCCCGCGTCCAGCGTCACAAAGTCCACGAAGTCGAACACGCGCGGGTCGCTCAGCTCACGAAGCTCGGTGTTGACGAAGCCGCCGCCCAGGGCGATGGCGATGGTCGGGTCGTGTGCATTGATGGCCTGCGCGATGCGAAAGGCCGCGTAAACCGAGCCAGGAAAAGGCACGGAGAGCAACACCAGCCGCGGTTGGTGCCGCGCGATGGCCGCCAACGTCAATTCGCGCAGCAGCTCGTCCACCAGCGTGGGCGGTGCCGCCAGGGCTTGCGCCAGAGGGTCGAAGCGGGGCTGGCTGGCGGCCAGGGATTCGGCGTAGCGCACGAACTCGAAACGGTCGTCCACCGCGTCGCGCAACACGTCGGCCAGGTCGTTGAGGAACAGGGTGCACAGGTGGCGAGCCTTGTCCTGCACGCCCAGAGCGCCAAAGGCCCAAGCCAGTGGGTCGCCGCTCCCGTCATCGACGTAGGCGTCCAGCGCCGCAAAGCGAGGGCCTTCGGGCAGCAGGCCACGCGCAGCGATGCGGTGGGCCAGCGTCGAGTCGCGCCCCTGCAGAAAGGCGATGACTGTGGCGATGGTGCTGCGGTAAAGCGCGAACTGATCAAGAAACGCGTGCACGCTGGCCGAGCGTTCGGCTTCCGGCAGGGCCTGGGCGCGCTCGCACACGGCGTCCAGCCCGGCAGGGGTGAAGAGGCGCAGCACCAGTGCCAACGCCAGGTCTTCCTGCACCGCCGGCACACCACGCGAACGCAGGAAGCCGGTGAGGTAGGCGGTGGAGGGGTAGGGCGTGTTGAGCTGCGTCATCGGGGGGATGAGGCTCAA
>DASUIK010000179.1:0-2385 GCA_036279795.1 Burkholderiaceae bacterium
GGTGTGAAGTTGCGTGAGTTTGTGAGAAAGTAATAAGCGATGTTCTCGCTCGCCGCCCCCACACCGCTGGATTTTTTCGCCGCCCTGGTGGGCGACGACGATCAGCTGCCGCTGCTGGAGGCCGCCGCCTCGATTGCGCAGGACGAGTACCCCGACCTCGACGTGCAACAGGTGCTGGGCGACGTGGACCAACTGCTGGCCCGGTTGCGCCGCCGTTTGCCGGCCGATGCGCCGCCGCTGCAGCGCTTGCGTGCGCTCAACCAGTTCTTCTTCCGCGACCTGGGTTTTGGCGGCAACGTCAACCACTATTACGACCCCGACAACAGCCACCTCAATGTGGTCATGCGCACCCGGCGGGGCATCCCCATCACGCTGGCGGTGTTGTGGCTGGAGTTGGCGCAGGGCATGGGCTTGTCGGCGCGAGGCGTCAACTTTCCCGGCCATTTCATGGTCAAGGTCAACCTGCCGCGTGGCCAGGTGGTGATCGATCCCTTCACCGGCCAGTCCCTCAGCCGCGAGGATTTGGCCGAGCGGCTCGAACCTTACAAGCGCCGCAATGGCCTGGTGGACGACTTCGATGTGCCGGTGGGCCTGTACCTGCAGTCGGCCACGCCGCGCGACATCCTGGCGCGCATGCTGCGCAACCTCAAGGACATCCACACGTCGCACGAGGATTGGCCCCGCCTCATCCAGGTGCTGGACCGACTGATCGTGTTGCTGCCCGACGCCCACGCCGAGTACCGCGACCGTGGCCTGGCCTGGGCCGAGCGTGGTGACACGCGCCGCGCCGTGGACGACCTGGAGCATTACCTGGCCCACGCAACCGATGCACTGGACGGCGACGCCATTGGCGAACGCCTGGCTGAGTTGCGCCGGGCGCTGTCCTAAGTGTTGCTTAAGCCGCCAGGCCTAGAGTGGCGTCAGACCACCCGGTGTTGTGGTCCTGAACAGAAAGGATATCTCCATGGCTTCTTCCATCCGTACCCTGGCCCTCACCGGCCTCCTGGGTGTCAGCCTGCTGTCGGCCGCTGCCTTTGCCCAATCGGCCCCCGCCGCTGCGCCGGCGCCTGCGCCAGTCGTCACCCAGGCCGCGCCCATGACCAACACCCAGACGCCGGCCACCGAGCCGTCGAAGAAGCAGGTCAAGAAGCACGCCACCAAGAAGAAGGCGCCCGCCAAGAAGAAGGCCGCCAAGAAGCCGGCCGCCTGACTCTCGTCCAAGCGAACCGTGCCGGCACCTGTGCCGGCATTTTTTTTTGGAATCCGGTATGAGGGTGCTGCTGGTCGAAGACGACACCATGATTGGCCCCGCCGTGCGCGAAGGCCTGGGCCGCCTGGGCATCACCATCGACTGGGTGCGCGACGGCGACGCTGGCCTCGCTGCCGCTTCCACCGAACCCTATGCCGCGGTTCTGCTGGACTTGGGCCTGCCCCGGCGCGATGGCCTGACCGTGCTGCGCGAGTTGCGTGAACGGGCCCCTGCCGCATTTCGGGACGTGCCGGTGCTGCTGGTCACTGCGCGCGACGCGGTGGAAGACCGCGTGGCCGGCCTCGATGCCGGTGCCGACGACTACGTGCTCAAGCCCTTCGACATGACCGAGCTGGCCGCCCGCCTGCGCGCCGTGCGCCGCCGCCGCGATGGCCGGGCCTCGGCCCTGATGGCCGCAGCTGGCATCAGCCTCGACCCCAGCACCCGCGAGGTGCGGCTCGATGACGTGCCGGTGGCCCTGTCGGGCCGTGAATACGCCTTGCTGGAGTTGCTGATGCGCCGCCCCGGCGTGCCCATGTCACGCGCCCAGCTGGAAGAGCGTCTGCTGGGCTGGGGCGAGGAGGTGGCCAGCAACGCGCTGGAGGTGCACATCCACAACCTGCGGCGTAAGCTGGGCGCCGAGCGCATCCTCAACATCCGGGGCGTCGGCTACTTCGTGCCCAAGTCATGAACGTGGGGCGCGACTCGATCGCCCGGCGCCTGCTCTGGCGGCTGCTCTCGGGCTGCTTGCTGGTGGGGTTGGTGATGGCCATCACCGTGGCGGCCCTGGTCGCACGGCAGACCCAGGAGCTGCTCGACTACCAGCTCGAGCAGGTGGCGCGGGTGCTGATCGATCACGACTTCAACCGTCTCAACGTGCCCTTGGTGGACGACCCGGCCGCTCACCTGGACATCCAGGTGCTGGACCGTGAGGGCCGGCGCATCTACCGCTCGGGCAACGAGGTGGACGTGCCGGTGGACGCGCCGCTGGGGTTCTCACGCCAGATCAGCCGCACCGACCCCGATGAGGACGGTGTGATCGATGAGGTGATGCTGCGTGTATTCACCCTGCGCAGCGAGTTCCGCACGGTGCAGGTGATGCAGCCCTGGACCCTGCGCCAGGAACTGGCCTGGGA
>DASUIK010000180.1:0-2596 GCA_036279795.1 Burkholderiaceae bacterium
TTCCTGGTTGAGCTATGGCCGGCTGCGTCCCTTGCACACCAACGCGGTGATTTTTGCTTTTGGTGGCTGTGCCCTGTTTGCCACGAGCTACTACGTGGTGCAACGCACCAACCAGGTCCGGCTGTTCGCGGCGCCGCTGGCTGCCTTCACTTTCTGGGGTTGGCAGCTGGTGATCGTGCTGGCGGCCATCACCCTGCCGCTGGGCCTGACCCAGGGCAAGGAATACGCCGAATTGATCTGGCCGATCGACGTGCTGATCACGCTGGTGTGGGTGTCCTACGCCATCGTCTTCTTCGGCACGGTGGGCACCCGCAAGGTGCGCCACATCTACGTGGCCAACTGGTTCTTCGGTGCCTTCATCCTGGCCGTGGCCGTGTTGCACTTGGTCAACAGCGCCGCCGTGCCGGTGGATTGGCTGCACTCCTACTCGGCCTATGCCGGTGTGCAGGACGCCATGGTGCAGTGGTGGTACGGCCACAACGCGGTGGGCTTTTTCCTGACCGCCGGCTTCCTGGGCATGATGTATTACTTCATCCCCAAGCAGGCTGAGCGCCCGGTTTACAGCTACCGCCTGTCCATCGTCCACTTCTGGGCGCTGATCTTCACCTACATGTGGGCGGGTCCGCACCACCTGCACTACACCGCACTGCCTGACTGGGCCCAGTCCATCGGCATGATCTTCTCGCTCATCCTGCTGGCCCCCAGCTGGGGCGGCATGATCAACGGCATCATGACCCTGTCGGGCGCCTGGCACAAGCTGCGCGACGACCCCATCCTGCGCTTCCTGATCGTGTCCCTGTCGTTCTACGGCATGTCCACCTTCGAGGGCCCGATGATGTCCATCAAGACCGTCAACGCCCTGAGCCACTACACCGACTGGACGGTGGGCCACGTGCACTCCGGCGCCCTGGGCTGGGTGGGTCTGGTGTCCATGGGCTCGCTGTATTACCTGATTCCGCGCCTGTTTGGCCAGAAGAAGATGTACTCGGTACCCGCCATCGAACTGCACTTCTGGACCGCCACCATCGGCATCGTGCTCTACATCGCCGCCATGTGGATTGCCGGCGTGATGCAAGGCCTGATGTGGCGCTCGGTCAACGCCGACGGCAGCTTGACCTACACCTTTGTCGAGTCCGTGAAGGCCACTTTCCCCTTCTACGTGATCCGTCTGCTCGGTGGTGCGCTCTACCTGGGTGGCATGCTGGTGATGGCTTGGAACGTGTTCATGACTGCGCGCCAAGGCCTCAAGGCCGGTGCCGTGCCTGAAGTCCGCATCCCGGCCGTCAACGCCGCCCACGCCTGAGGCGCAAGGAGTTATTCATGGCCAACAACAACGACATCAAGGGTTTCACCCACGAGCGGATCGAAACCAACAACTTCCTCATGATCGTGCTCATCGTGCTGGTGATCGCGGTCGGGGGTCTGGTCGAGATCGTTCCCCTGTTCTTCCAGAAGTCCACCACCCAACCGGTGGAGGGCCTTAAGCCTTACACCGCCTTGCAGGTGGCCGGGCGCGACATCTATGTGCGTGAAGGTTGCTACAACTGCCACTCGCAGATGATTCGCCCCTTCCACGCCGAAACGCTGCGTTACGGCCCCTACTCGGTGGCGGGCGAGTTCGTGTACGACCGCCCTTTCCAATGGGGCTCCAAGCGCACGGGTCCTGACCTGGCGCGTGTGGGTGGCCGCTACAACGACGAGTGGCACCGCATCCACTTGAACAACCCGCGCGACCTGGTGCCTGAATCCAACATGCCGGCTTACCCCTGGCTGGAAAAGTCGACCGTCGATGCCAAGGGCCTGCCCCGCCGCATGGAGGTGCTGCGCACCCTGGGCGCGCCGTACACCGACGACGAGATCAAAGGCTCGGTCGAGGCCGTCACTGGCAAGACCGAACTCGACGCCCTGGTGGCCTACCTGCAGGTGCTGGGCACCGCCATCAAATAAGGAGGCAGCGCCGTGGACATCAATGACCTCCGCAGCGCGGTCACCGTGCTGAGCCTGCTGCTCTTCGTGGGCATCGTGGGCTGGGCCTGGTCGCGCCGCAACCAGGCCGACTTCGACGCCGCCGCCCAACTGCCGTTCAACGACGAGCAGGACCGCTGAGCCGCGAAACGCACAAGGAAAACATCATGAGCGACTTTGTAAGCGACTTCTGGCACCTTTATGTGGCCGGGCTGACGGTGGTCAGCATCATCGCCTGTCTGATCCTGCTGTGGATCTCGGGCACCACCAAGGTCAACGCCAGCGGTGACAACACCACGGGTCACGTCTGGGACGGCGACCTGCGTGAAATGAACAACCCCTTGCCTCGCTGGTGGGTCTACCTGTTCGTCATCACCGTCATTTTTGCCTTTGTGTACGCCGCGCTGTACCCCACGTTGGGCAGCTACAAGGGCACGCTGGGCTGGTCTTCCTCTGGCCAGCACAGCGACGAGGTGAAAAAGGCGGTCGAATCCACCGCGCCGCTGTACGCCAAGTTCAATGGGCAGCCGCCCGAGCAGCTGGCGGGCGATGCCCAGGCCATGGCCGTGGGTGAACGCCTGTTCATGAACAACTGCGCCCAGTGCCACGGCTCTGACGCACGCGGCAGCAA
>DASUIK010000181.1:0-3697 GCA_036279795.1 Burkholderiaceae bacterium
ACGGTGGCCACCAGCTGGGTGCTGGCCAGCACATGGCCCAAGGCCACGTAGTGCGGCACGGTGAGCTGGATGTCGCGCTGCAGACCCAGTTGTGCCAACGCATCTTCCACCCGCCCGTGGCCGGTGCCTTCGGCCACCACACGCACATGCGCGGCGCGCTGGTAGGCGGCTGCGCTCAGGGTGCTGTGGCGCGCCAGCGGATGTGTGGCGTTCATCAGCGCCACGTAGCGCTGGCGGAACAAGGCCTGTTGGTAGAAGCCTGCCTGAAGCTGTGGCAGCAGGCCCAAGGCCAGGTCCACCCGGCCACTGGCCATGTCGTCGCGCAGGGTAGGGGTGCCCACCGGCACACACAACAGTTTCACGCCGGGCGCGTCGCGCGCCAGGGCGTCCATGAGCACCGGCAGGAAGTAGATCTCGCCTACGTCCGTGAGGGCCAGGGTGAAGCGCCGCGTGCTGGTGCTGGGGTCGAACGAGGCGCGCACGTTGAGCGCGGCGTGCAGGGCTTCCAGCGCCTGTGCCACCGGCGCCGCGAGCTGTTCGGCATACGGCGTGGGCCGCATGCCAGTTGGCGTGCGGACAAACAGCTCGTCGCCCAGCAGTTGCCGCAGGCGGCGCAGCGCGTTGCTCACGGCCGGTTGGCTCAGTTGCAGCTCCTGCGCGGCACGCGACACCTGGCGGGTTTGCAGCAAGCGATGAAACACCACCAGCAGGTTGAGATCGACGTCGGCCAGTTCCATGGCCCACATTATTTCATCGGTGAATGAGGCGTATCACCGAGATTCGATTGATGGATGTGCGTCGGCCCGCCATCATCTGTGCCAGACACCCCTTGAGGAGACACACATGACCACCCCCACCGGCGCAGCCGGCCCCGACGCCCTGGCCTGGGAGCGCGCCGACAGCAGCCGCATTCCGTTTGCCGTGTACACCGACGAAGAGCGCCACCGCCGCGAGTTGGAACGGTTCTTCTACCGTGGCCACTGGTGCTACGTGGGGCTGGAGGCGGAAATTCCGAACGAAGGCGACTTCAAGCGCACGGTGGTGGGTGAGCGTTCGGTCATCATGAGCCGCGCCGCCGGCGGCGAGATCCACGTCATCGAAAACGTGTGTGCCCACCGCGGCATGCGGTTTTGCCGCGAACGCCATGGCAACCGCAAGACTTTTGTCTGCCCCTACCACCAGTGGAGCTACGCCCCCGACGGTGAATTGCGCAACGTGCCCTTCCGCCGTGGCCTGCGCCAGGGCGATCAGCTCAATGGCGGCATGCCGCCCGACTTCGACATGTCACAACATGGGCTCACCAAGCTCAAGGTGGCGCGCCGGGGTGGGGTCGTGTTCGCGTCTTTCGACCACGAGGTCGAGTCGCTTGAAGACTACATGGGGCCCACCATCCTGGGCTACTTCGACCGCTTATTCAATGGCCGCCAGCTCACCTTGCTGGGCTACAACCGCCAACGCATCCCGGGCAACTGGAAGCTGATGCAGGAGAACATCAAAGACCCTTACCACCCCGGTTTGCTGCACACCTGGTTTGTCACCTTTGGCCTGTGGCGGGCCGACAACCAGTCTCAACTGCGCATGGATGCCCATGGACGCCATGCCGCCATGATTTCCACCCGCGGCTCTGGCGGGCAAGCCGGCGGCGAGGCCGCGCAGGTGACGCAGGTGTCCAGCTTCAAGGCCCGCATGCAACTGGAGGACGCTCGCTTTCTGGACATCGTGCCGGAGCCCTGGTGGAACGGGCCCACGGCGGTGATGATGACCCTGTTTCCCAGTGTGATCTTCCAGCAGCAGGTCAACAGCGTGTCCACCCGCCACATTCAGCCCGACGGACACGGCCATTTCGACTTTGTGTGGACGCACTTCGGCTTTGCCGACGACACACCCGAGATGACCGAGCGCCGGCTGCGCCAGGCCAACCTGTTCGGGCCGGCCGGTTTTGTGAGTGCCGACGATGGCGAGGTGATCGAGTTCTCGCAGCAAGCCTTCGACAGCAAGCCCGGGCACCGCGCCGTGGCCGAACTCGGTGGCCGCGAGGCGGGCGACACCGAACACATGATCACCGAAACGCTGATTCGGGGCATGTACGACTACTGGCGCAAAGTGATGGAGGCATGACGGTGGCTGATTTTCTGCAACTGGACTTCGACACCCACCAGGCACTGACGCGCCTGTACGCCGACTACGCCCACGCACTGGACAGTGCCGACTGGGACCGATGGCCCGGCTTCTTCACCGAACGCTGCCTGTACCAAGTGCAGCCGCGCGAAAACCACGAAAGGGGCTTTGCGCTGGCCACCTTGTCGTTCGACAGCCAGGCCATGCTGCGCGACCGCATTTACGCCATCCGCGAGACGCTGTTCCACGACCCCTACTACCAGCGCCACGTGGTGGGCGCCCCGGTGGTGCGCCACATCGACGCGCGAGGCCTGCATTGCGAGGCCAACTACGCGGTGTTTCGCACCAAACTCGATGGTCCCAGCACCGTGTTCAACGTGGGCCGCTACCTCGACGTGGTGGTGCGTACGCCCGAGGGCCTGCGCTTTGCCGAGCGCCGCTGCATCTTTGACAGCGAGATGATCCCCAACTCGCTGATTTACCCGATCTGAGCCGCGGCGTCGACCCGCTCCAGCAGCATGGCGTCGCCGTAACTGAAGAAGCGGTAGCCCTGGACGATCGCGTGTTGGTACAGCGCCATGATGTGCTCGTAACCCGCAAAGGCGCTCACCAGCATCATCAGCGTGCTTTTGGGCAGGTGGAAGTTGGTCAGCAGCAGGTCGATGACCTGGAAGCGGAAGCCCGGTGTGATGAAGATCTGGGTGTCGCCCTCGGCCTGGCCAAAGGCGGCCCAGCTCTCCAGCGTGCGCACGGTGGTGGTGCCCACGCCCAGCACGCGGCCGCCGCGCGCGCGGCAGTCGGCGATGGCTTGCTGCGTGTCGGGCGGCACGCGGTACCACTCGGCGTGCATGGTGTGTTCGGCGATGTTTTCGGTCTTGACCGGCTGGAAGGTGCCGGCGCCCACGTGCAACGTGACCTCGGCCGTGTGGATGCCACGCGTTTTCAAATCGGACAGCACGCTTTCGTCGAAGTGCAGCGCCGCCGTGGGGGCGGCCACCGCGCCAGGGTGTTTGGCGAACACGGTTTGGTAACGGCGCTCGTCCTCGGCGTCATCACCGTGGGTGATGTAGGGCGGCAGCGGCACGTGGCCGTGCGCGGCCATCAGGGCGTGGGGTTCGTCTGAGAACTGGAAGCGGAACAGCTGGCCGTTGTCATCGGGCCAGCGGCCCACCAGCGTGGCCGTGAAGCCGCCCACCATGTGCAGCACCCCGCCCACCAGGGGCTTTTTGCTGACCTTCATGTGGGCCACCACCTCGTTGTTTTGCAGCACCCGTTCCACCAGCAGTTCCACCTTGCCGCCGGTGGACTTTTCACCAAACAGCCGGGCCTTGACCACCTGGGTGTTGTTGAAGACGACCAGATCGCCCGCGCGCAGCAGGCCGGGCAGCT
The DNA here is from genome assembly GCA_036279795.1 of Burkholderiaceae bacterium. Lineage (GTDB taxonomy): Bacteria > Pseudomonadota > Gammaproteobacteria > Burkholderiales > Burkholderiaceae_C > Hydrogenophaga. The sequence continues at coordinate 3,508 of DASUIK010000181.1, forward strand.
CGCGGAACACGCGGTCCACCGGCGTGGCGGCGCGGCCATCGAGCAGGCGCGAGGCGCTGCGTTCGGGCGCGGGGTGTTGGGCAATGAGTTCGGGGGGCAGAGCGAAATCGAAGTCGCTCAGGGAGAAAGTGCGCGTTGCAGCGGTCATGTGCTTGAGGGCCGGACAGACCCGTTCCAAGAAATTCGGGAA
>DASUIK010000182.1:0-4502 GCA_036279795.1 Burkholderiaceae bacterium
GCGGCGCTGGAGATGATGGCCGTGCCGTGCTGGTCGTCGTGGAAGACCGGGATGTTCATGCGCTCGCGCAGCTTCTTCTCGATGTAGAAGCACTCGGGTGCCTTGATGTCTTCGAGGTTGATGCCGCCCAGCGTGGGCTCCAGCGACGCGATGATGTCCACCAGCTTGTCGGGGTCGCGCTCGGCCAGCTCGATGTCGAACACGTCGATGCCGGCGAACTTCTTGAACAGGCAGCCTTTGCCCTCCATCACCGGCTTGCCGGCCAGCGGGCCAATGTCGCCCAGGCCCAGCACGGCGGTGCCGTTGGTGATGACGCCCACCAGGTTGCCCCGACTGGTGTAGTCGGCGGCCTTGCTGGGGTCGGCCTGGATGGCCAGGCAGGGGTAGGCCACACCAGGTGAGTAGGCCAGCGACAGGTCGCGCTGGTTGGACAGTGGCTTGGTGGGGGTGACGGCGATCTTGCCTTTGGAGGGGCTGCGGTGGTATTCGAGGGCGGCGTCGCGCAAGGCTTGTTCGGCGGGTGTCATGTGGATCTCGGTCTGTCGGTTGTGGCGTGGTTCTTGTGCACAGAGGCCTCCCACGCGCTGCCGTGGGCAATGGGGGGCGCAGGCGGTTTCAGTGTATACAAGCCAGCACGCCTCTGGCCTCTCTGGAAACCCGCACACGGTGGTTCACGGGTGAGTTGACCGTCAATTCAGTTTTCACTTCTGGTCACAACCGGTTTGTGCATGGGGTGGGGCGGGGGCGTCGTTAAACTCGGGCCATGGGTTTGTCACTCTTCCATCGCCGTTTCAGCGCCTGGCTGGCATTGCTGGCGCTGTTGCTGGGCACGTTTGCGCCGGCCGTCACTCAGGCGGTGGTGGCTGGCAGCGACCGGGCGGGCTGGGTGCAGATCTGTTCGGTCAGTGGCATGACCTGGGTGCAGCTCGACGCCAGTGATGAGGGTGCCCCAACGGGCAACGCGGCGGCCAGTGGTTGCACCTGGTGCACCGGCCATGCTGCCGGTGGCTTGCCGCAGACACCCTTGTGCTGGGTGCCACCGTCTGCGGCTGCTGTGGCGCCCGCGCTGGCCCAGGTTTCAGCGGTGTTGGTCCCCGATTGGACGCCGCTGCAAAGCCGCGCCCCGCCCACCTTCTTGTGAATCTCCCTCCTTTCCCTTTCTTTTGATGGCCGCCCAGAGGGCGGGCCAACGATCCCTTTTTGGAGAATTTTCATGCACAAGAAGCAATGGCTGTGGGCGACCTTGTTCGCCTTGAACGTGGCAGCGGTGGGCAGCGCATCCGCACAAGCACAGGTCAAGATCGAGGATGCCTGGGTGCGCGGCACCGTGGCGCAGCAAAAGGCCTCGGGCGCCTTCATGCGCCTGACGCCGTCGCAGGACACCCGGCTGGTGTCGGCCAGTTCGCCGCTGGCCGGTGTGGTGGAGGTGCACGAGATGGCCATGGACAAGGACGTGATGCGCATGCGCGCCGTGCCGGCGCTGGCCCTGGCGGCAGGCAAGACCACCGAGTTCAAGCCCGGTGGTTACCACGTGATGCTGATGGACCTGAAGCAGCCCCTCAAGGCCGGTGACACGGTGCCGTTGACCCTGGTGTTTGAGGATGCCGGCAAGGTGCGCACCAGCCAGACCATCCAGGCGCCCGTGCGCGCCCTGGGTGCCGGCGCTGACAAGCCCGCCATGGACCACGGCGGGCACAGCCAGCACAAACACTGAGTCCCTTGATCGCCACCGGGCGAAGCCGATCGGTCAGTGCCAGAGGCCGCGGTTTCTGGCGTTGACCCAAGGCTCAGGCGGCGGCCGTGGCCGCCGGTGCGGGCGGCGCGCTGGGCCCGGCACCGCGCTCGAACGTGACCACGTGGTCCACCTCGGCGCGTATGCCTATCCATTCGCCCACCGCGTGGTTGTGGTGCGAGGGTACATGGGTCATCACCGTCTCGCCGCTGGCCAGGCGCAGGGTGTAGAGGAATTCCGAACCCCGGAAGGCCTTGCGCACGATTTGCGCTTTCACCGGCGCGTGGTCGTCGTGCACGATGTCGTCGGCGCGCAGCAGCACGTCGCACAGGCCTGCTTCGTACGCGCTGGGCAACGGGCATTCCTCCACGTCCAGCAGCGGGCCCATGGGCGTTTCCACCACCACATCGCCGCCTTGTTGGCAAATGCGCGCCGGCGTAAACACACCGTGGCCGATGAACTCGGCCACAAAACGGGTGGCCGGGCGGTGGTACAGCGCGTAAGCGTCGTCCCACTGGTGCAGGTGGCCTTGGTGCATGACGCCAATGACGTCGCCGATGGCAAAGGCCTCCAGCTGATCGTGGGTGACGAACAAGGCCGTGGCGCCGGCCGCCTTGAGGATGCCGCGCACCTCGTGGGCCAGGCGCTCGCGCAGGTCCACGTCGAGGTTGGAAAAAGGCTCGTCCAGCAACAGCAGGCGCGGCTGTGGGGCCAGCGCGCGGGCCAGTGCCACGCGTTGTTGCTGACCACCGGAAAGTTCGTGTGGGTAGCGTTCCTGCATCCCGCTCAGGCCCACCAGCGCCAGCACCTCGGCCACGCGGGTGCGGCGCTCTGCCGGTCCCAAGTGCTGCAGGCCAAACGCCACATTGCGGCCCACGTTGAGGTGCGGGAACAGCGCATAGTCTTGGAACACCATGCCGATGCGGCGTTTTTCTGCGGGCACGTGGGCGTCGGGGGCGCTCACCACGTCACCGCCAAGCCGGATCTGGCCACCACTGGCACGCTCCAACCCGGCCACCGCGCGCAACAGCGTGGTCTTGCCGCAGCCCGAAGGACCGATCAGCACGCCGATGTCGCCCGCACGCAGGCCCAGGGTCACGCCGTCCACCGCCGCCTGGGCGGCGCCGGGGTAACGGATCTGCAGTTGGGAGACCGATAGGAACATGAGGTGCATTGTAGATAACTACAATTCTCATTTGCGTTGATGCGGATCAATTCCCTGGTCCCGCAGGGCGCGCTACAACCTTCACATGACCCGCTGGCTCACTTCGGCATCGCTGCTGCTGCTCACCCTGTTCCTGACCCTGCCGGTGTTGGCCCTGGTGGCCTCGTGGGCGCGTTTCGATGCGGCTGCGCAAGATGTGCTGCTGCAGATGGCCCAAACCGTGTTGCCCGGCTACACGGCCACCACCTTGGCTTTGTGTGTGGCGGTGGCGTTGGGCGTGGCGGTGGTGGGCATGGCCACCGCCAGCGCGGTCACCCTGTTCGATTTTCCGGGCCGCCGTTTCATGGAGTGGGCGCTGCTGCTGCCCCTGGCCATGCCGGCCTACGTGGTGGCCTACGCCTACACCGACTTCCTGCAGTTCTCTGGTCCGCTGCAAAACTTCATTCGCGAGACGTTTGGGGTGCGCGGGCGCGTCTTGCCCGAGGTGCGCAGCCTCGGCGGTGCGGTCTGGGTGTTCACCTTTGCGCTCTACCCGTATGTGTACCTGCTGGCGCGAACGGCCTTGTCCGAGCGCGCCGCACAACTGATGGAGGCCGCCCGGCTGCTCGGCGCGCCCTTGTCGCGTCGCGTGCGCGAGGTGGCCTTGCCCCTGGCTCGCCCGGCCGTGGCGGCCGGCGTGGCGCTGGCCTTGATGGAAGCGTTGGCCGACTACGGTGTCGTCAGCTACTTCGGCATCCAAACCTTCACGGCCGGGATCTACAAAGCGTGGCTGTCCATGGACATGCCGATGGCTGCGGCCCAACTCGCCACGCTGTTGTTGCTGCTGGTGGCCTTGCTGATGTGGTTGGAGCACCGTGCGCAGCGGCGTTTGCGCTTTGCGGCGCAGCGCGGTGGCCGTGCAGGTGGCGACGAGGCGCAGCCCGTGCGTTTGCGGCGTGGCCGTGTGGCCCTGGCGTGGGCCGTGTGTGGCCTGCCCGTGCTGGCTGGCTTTGTGTTGCCGGTGTTGTTCATGCTGCGCCCGCTGCTGGGGGGGTGGGATGAACTGCCCTGGACCGCCTTCGTCGGCTGGGCCCTCAACAGCGTGCGCCTGGCCGGCCTGAGCGCCGCTCTGGCCGTGGCCCTGGCCCTGATGCTGGCGTTTGCCGTGCGCGTGTGGCCCGATGCCTTCACCCGTGGCGTGGTGCAGCTCACCAGTTTGGGTTATGCCGTGCCTGGTGCGGTGGTGGTGGTGGGGTTGCTGTTGCCCGTGGGCTGGCTGCAGCAGTTGGCGCCCAACAGCGGTGTGGGGGCCTGGGTCACGGCCACCGCGCTGGGCATCGTCTGGGCCTACCTGGTGCGCTTCTGTGCGGTGGCTTTGCAGTCGGTGCAGAGCGGTTACGCCCGCATTCCCGCCAGCCTGGACGACTCCGCCCGCATGCTGGGCACCACGGGCGCGTCGCTGATGTTTCGAGTGCACTGGCCGTTGCTGCGCCGTTCGGTGGCGGCTGCCGCCTTGCTGGTGTTTGTGGACGTGATGAAAGAACTGCCCGCCACCCTGGTGTTGCGCCCCTTCAACAGCGACACCCTGGCCGTGGTGGCTTACCAGCTGGCGCGCGACGAGCGCCT
>DASUIK010000183.1:0-11922 GCA_036279795.1 Burkholderiaceae bacterium
GTTGAGCGCCAGGGTGGACAGGATGAGCTTGCCGTCGGCGTTGGCGTAGAAGGGGTCAAGCGTCTCGGCAATGCGATCGATGCCGGCGTGCAGTTGGCGGCCAGCGGTCAGGCTGACCTGCTCGTTGCCCAGCGACAGCCACGCGGCCTTGTCGAAGAAGCGCGGCGTGCCGGCCACGGTGCGGCCGCCCACGCCACTTTGCAGGTCCAGGCTGGACTCAAAGCGGAAGCTGGCGGTCAGGCCGCCACCCAACGACTCGCTGCCGCGCACGCCCAGCGTCGGGCCGGTCCAGGGGCCGGTGATCTGGCGGGCGCCGGTGCCATCGGCCTGGTGGCTCAGGTGCGCGACCGACACGGCGGCCGAGCCAAACAGTTGCACGTTGTTGTCTTGCGCATGGGCGAGCTGGGCGGTGGCCAGCAAAGCGGCCACGCTGGCCGCGGTGCGCGCCAAGGTCAGCGCAGTGGTGGAGTGAGAAAACATCGAGGTGGTCTCCTGAGTGGTTTGGTTCAAAGTGCCGGGCACAGTCCATCCCTGGCCGCCCCAAAGGGAGCGACGGCCAGCGACGGCTGTAGGGAAACGACGGGATGGCGGCCAGCGCAACGCAGGCCACCCGCTCACTGGCTGAGCTTGATGTCGAAGGTTTTGACGATGGCGGCGTTGCGCTCGAACTCGGCCTTGACGGCCTGTGCCAGTTGCGGTGCGTCCAGATCGCGTGCGCTGACCTCGAAGCCTGCGGCTACCAGCTTGGCTTTGGCTTCTGGGTGGTTGGCCGCTTTGTTCACCGCGTCGTTGATCTTGTTAACGATGGCATCGGGCAGGTTGGCCGCCGCGATCACGCCCACCCAGTTGCTGAAGTCCAGTTCAGGAAAACCTTGTTCTGCCAGCGTGGGCACATTGGGCATTTGGCTGGAGCGTGCCTTGGTGGCCACGCCATAGACCTGTACCTTGCCAGCGGCAATGAACTGCTTGGTGGGCCCCACCGCCGAGAACATCAGCGGAATCTGGTTGCCCATCACCTGGGTCAACGCGGGGGGAATGCCCGCAAAAGACACGTGCTGCATGTCCAGCCCGGCCTTCTGGTTGAGGATCATGCCGGCGTAGTGCGAGGCGGTGCCGGTGCTGTACGACGCAAAGCTCACCTTGCCGGGGTTGGCCTTGACGTAGGCAACCAGCTCCTTGACGTCTTTGGCTGGCGTGCTGGGCGCGCCGATCAGGATCAGGCTGTCGCGTGCCGCCACGGCCACCGGGCGCACCTTGGGCACGATGTCCATGCTGGCCTTGAGCACATGGGGAATTTCGGTCAGCAGGTTGCTGGCCGTGAACATGATGGTGGTGCCATCCGCCGGCGCACTCACCAGCGCCTGCATGCCAATCACACCACCCGCGCCCGGGCGGTTCTCGATGACAAAGGGGTGGCCCATGTCTTTGGACAACTGGTCGCCGATGATGCGCGCCACCTGGTCCATCACACCGCCGGCCGGTGCGGGCACGATGACCTTGACAGGCTTGTCGGTCCAGGCAAAGGCGGCCGGCAAGGCCAGTGCGAACAGGCCGGCGCAGGCGGCGCGCCGTGTGAAGCGGAAAGCAAGGTTCATGAGTGTCTCCATTCTGTGTGTACCCGGGTCTGGCCGGTGCATGTCTTCGGGTTCTGGCTGAACCGTGGACGAATGGTAGGCAGGCCCCCTGCCCCGGGCTTGATAATTCATGCCAAGAACTTTCGAATTTGGGACACCCCATGTCGATGAACCTGCCGGTCGTTCGCAGCGCCAGCCTCAGCGGTTATGTGGAATTGGCGCAGTCGCTGGGCCTGGACGCGCCAGCCCTGTTGAGGCGCGCCGGCCTGCAGTCGCGCAGCCTGAGCGACCCCGAAACCCCCATCAGCACCCAGGCCGTGCGCCGCATGCTGGACGCCAGCGCACAGGCCAGCGGCGCAGAGGATTTTGGGCTGCGCCTGGCGGCTCGGCGCTCGCTCTCCAACCTCGGGCCGCTCAGCCTGGTGCTCAAGGAAGAGCCCAGCGCACGCGCCGCGCTGGACACCTTGTGCCGCTACCTTCGCCTGCTCAACGCCTCGCTGGTGACGCGGCTGGAAGAGGCCGACGGCCTGCTGCGCATCAGCGAAGACATGCTGGCCGAGCCAGGTGCGCCGCTGCAGCAATCCATGCAACTGGCGGTGGGGGTGATGCACCGCATCCTGCAAGAGTTGATGGGTGCACGTTGGCAACCGCTGTGGGTGGGTTTGAAGCAGGTCGGGGTGCGGCAGCCCGAACGTTTTGAGCGCTTTTTCGGCGCGCGAGTGGTGTTTGGCGCCGACTTCAATGGCATCGTCTGCCGCGCCAGCGACCTGGCCCAAGGCCTCTCTGGCAGCCAGACGGCGATGGCCAGTTTTTTGCGCCGTTACCTCGATGGTGAACTGTCGCGCGGCCAACGCAGCGCGCAGACAACCACCCGCCAGCTCATCACCGCCTTGTTGCCCGGTGGACGTTGCACGGCGCAGCAGGTGGCGCAGCACCTGGGCGTGGACCGCCGCACCCTGCACCGCCACCTGAGCGCCGAGGGCACCGATTTCTCGGCCGTGTTGCAAGCGGTTCGCATGGAGATGGCCGAACAGCAGTTGCGGCAAAACCAGCGCCCGCTGGCCGAGATCGCCACCTTGCTGGGTTTTGCCTCGCCCAGCGCGTTCGCCTATTGGTTTCATCAGGGGTTTGGTTGCAGCGCGCGGGCATGGCGCCAAAGGCTGGCCTGATCAGCCCATGCCCGGTTGCGCCTTGCGCCAGGCCTGCGGCGACTGGCCAAACTGGGTGATGAACCAGCGCGTGAAGGAGCTGGGTGTGCTGTAGCCCAGCAGTTCCGACACCCGCACCAGCGAGTAGCGCGGGTTGGCCACGTAGCGCTCGGCCAGTTCACGCCGCACCTCACCCAGCATGGTGGTGAAGCTGGTGCCTGCCTCATCAAGCTGGCGCTGCAAGGTGCGCACGCTCAGGCCCAGGGCCTGGGCCACGTAGTCGCTGCTGGCGCGGCCGCTGGGCAACATGAGGTAGATGGCCTTGCGCACGTCCAGCACCACCGAGGGCTCGTTGACCGGTGGCAGCGATTCGACAAAACGCTGGGCGTAACGCGCCATGGCCGGATCGGCCGCCGGGTTGGGCGCGTCCAGATCGGCCGCGCGGCAGACGATGCCGTTGAACTCGCTGCCAAACTCCAGCCGGCAGGCAAACACCCGCTTGTGCAAGGTCAAATCGGCCGGTGCCTCGTGGCTGAAGTTGACGCTGCGTGGCGCCCAGCGCCCGCCCATGACGGCCGCACACATGCGGAACAACACGCCCAGTGCCAGCTCGGTCGCCTGGCGCGAGGGAGCGGTGGCCACCACCTCTTCGCGGATGATGACCATGTCTCCCGCGTCCTCCAACTGCATGGCCAAGGTGTCGTTGAGCAGGTGGCGGTATTGCATGGTCACACTCAGCGCCTCGCGCAGCGTGCGCTGGTGGCTGATCAGCAGGCTCACCACCCCAAAGTCCGACAACTGACGCGACTCGGCCATGCGCAGGCCGAACTGGCTGTTGCCCGTGGCCTGGGCCGCCATCTCCAGCAAGCGCACCGCCGACGCCGCCGGGATGCGCTGCTCGGGGTCGGCCAGCAAGGCGCGGCTCAGGCCCACGTCCCGCAACAGCGGCTGCGGGTTCAGCCCCAGGTCCTGGGCCACGTCCAGAAAGTTGGTCAGAGCGGCGGCGCGGACAAGTGCGGTCATGGGGTGTGATGGGTTTGGCATGAAATGATAAGCCGTTGGCAGATCATGCGAAGCGCCTCCTGGGGTGAATACCTACAGTGGCTCACATGGCGCACCACACCGGCGCGCCCCCTGAGGAGACACACATGGCGAAGGCCGTACGTTTGCACCAGACCGGTGGCCCCGAGGTTCTGCGGCTTGAAGACATTGACGTGGGTGAACCCGGCCCGGGCCAGGTGCGCCTGCGCCACGTGGCGGTGGGCCTGAACTACGCCGACACCTATTTCCGCAATGGCACCTACCCCATGCCTTTGCCGGCTGGCATGGGCGTGGAAGCATCGGGTGTGGTGCAGGCCGTGGGCGAAGGCGTGACGAACGTGGGCGTGGGCGACCGCGTGACCTACACCGGCTTCCTCAACACCTTGGGCGCCTACAGCACCGAGCGCCTGATCGCTGCCGCGCCGCTGATCAAGCTGCCGGAAGACATCGCTTTCGAGACCGCCGCCGCCATGACCATGCGTGGCCTGACCTCGGCCTACCTGCTGCGCCGCATCCACGATTTCCAAGCCGGCGACACGTTGTTGCTGCACGCGGCTGCGGGCGGCGTGGGCCTGATCGTTTCGCAATGGGCCAAGCTGTTGGGCATCACGGTGATCGGCACCGTGTCCACCGAAGAAAAAGCCGAAGTGGCCCGTGCCCATGGCTGCGCCCACACCATCAACTACAGCCATGAGGACGTCGCTCAGCGCGTGCGCGCCCTCACCGACGGCCGGGGCGTGGATGTGGTGTTCGACAGCGTGGGCAAAAGCACTTTCATGGGATCGCTCGATTCGCTCAAGCGCCGCGGCCTCATGGTGTGTGTGGGCACGGCCAGCGGCCCCATCGACGGCTTCAACCCCAACCTGCTGGCCATGAAGGGCTCGCTCTACCTGACCCGCCCTGCCCTGGCCGACTACATCGCCGACCCGCTGGAAAAAGCCGCGCTGGCCGCCGAGGTGTTTGGCCATGTGGGGGCCGGGCGCATCCGCATCGACATCCACCAGCACTACGCCCTGGAAGACGCCCAGCAGGCGCATCGCGACCTGGAGTCGCGCAAGACGACCGGCTCGTCCATCTTCGTGATCTGAGCGATGGACACAAAAAGAGGAGACACAACATGCGGATCGAACCCCTGACCTGCGCCATCGGCGCGGAACTCGTCGGCGTGAACCTGGGCGAAGCGGCGCGCGACGACGCGCTGTTTGCCGAGATCAAGGCCGCGTTGCTGCAGCACAAGGTGCTGTTCCTGCGCGACCAGCACATCACCCGCGCCGAACACGTGGCCTTTGCCCGCCAGTTCGGTGAACTGGAAGACCACCCCGTTGCCGGCAGCGACCCCGACCACCCCGGCCTGGTGCGCATCTACAAAAACCCCAACCAGCCCAACGACCGCTACGAAAACGCCTGGCACACCGATGCCACCTGGCGCGAGGCGCCGCCCATGGGCTGCGTGCTGCGCTGTGTGGAATGCCCACCCGTGGGCGGCGACACCATGTGGGCCAACATGGCCCTGGCCTACGAGAAACTGCCCGAGCAAGTGAAACAGCAAATCGCCGGCCTGCGCGCCCGCCACAGCATCGAAGCCACCTTTGGCGCCGCGATGCCGATTGAGCGGCGTCTGGCCCTCAAGGCCCAGTTCCCCGACGCCGAGCACCCGGTGGTGCGCACCCACCCCGAGACGGGCGAAAAGATCCTGTTCGTGAACGCCTTCACCACCCATTTCACCAACTTCCACACCACCGAGCACGTGCGCTATGGCCAGGACTACACCCAGGGCGGCAGCGCCCTGCTGCAGTACCTGATCAACCAGGCCGCGATTCCCGAATACCAGGTCCGCTGGCGCTGGCAACCCAACAGCATGGCCATCTGGGACAACCGCGCCACCCAGCATTACGCGGTGATGGACTACCCCCCTTGTCACCGCAAGATGGAGCGCGCCGGCATCGTTGGCACGCCCACCTTCTGAGCCCTTTTTCTTCACACATCAGGAGACGCACATGAACTTCCTCGACGGCCACCTCTTCCCTGAAAACCAGCAACCCCTGGTCATCACCGCCGCGCCCTACGGCCCCGAATGGATCCCTTCGGACTTCCCTGAAGACATCCCGGTGACCATGGCCGAGCAAGTGCAAAAAGCCCTGGACTGCTACCACGCCGGCGCCACCGTGCTGCACCTGCACGTGCGCGAACTCGATGGCACCGGCAGCAAACGCCTGTCGCAGTTCAACGAGCTGATCGCCGGTGTGCGCAAGGCGGTGCCCGACATGGTCATCCAGGTCGGCGGCTCCATTTCCTTTGCCCCGGTGGGCGAAGGCGAAGTGGCCAAATGGCTGTCCGACGACACCCGCCACATGCTGGCCGAGCTGACACCCAAGCCCGACCAAGTGACGGTGACCGTCAACACCACACAGATGAACGTGACCGAGCACATGGAAGAGGCCGACATCGCCGGCACCTCCATGGCCACGCCCGAGGGCCGCCGCGCCTACACCGAGATGGTGGTGCCCTCCACGCCCAGCTTCGTGGAGGAACACGTCAAGCGGCTCTCAGCGGCGGGCATTCAGAGCGCCTTCCAGTTCTACAACCTCAACAGCTTCGAGACGGTGGAGCGCCTGATACGCCGTGGCATCTACAAAGGCCCACTGGTGTGCAACTGGGTCGCCATCAGCGGCGGCATGGATGCGCCCAACATCTACAACCTCGCCAACTTCCTGCGCGCCATCCCTGACGGCACCATGCTCACGGTGGAAAGCAGCATGCGAAACGTGCTGCCCATCAACATGGTGGGCATGGCCATGGGCCTGCACGTGCGCTGCGGCATCGAAGACAACCTGTGGAACCAGGCCCGCACCGAGAAGATGACCACGGTGCAGCAAATCGAGCAACTCGTGCGCGTGGCCAAAGAATTCGGCCGCCCCATCGCCACAGGCCAACAGGCGCGCGAGATCCTCAAAATTGGCGTGTTCTACGACACAGTGGAAGAAACTTTGGCCGCCAACGGATTCGCCCCCAACGCGCCGGGGCGCCAACAGGGCTTTCTGCGCAAAGTGGCGTGAGCACGGCAACCACACCGGAGCCCGCGCTGCAGATCGACGTCTGGTTCGACCTCATCTGCCCCTGGTGCCTCATCGGCAAACGCCACCTCGACACTGCCCTGGCCACCTGGCGCGCGCAACGCCCCACCGACACGGTGGTGCTGCGCTGGCACCCGGTGCGTCTGATCGAGGGCGTGCCCCCCGAAGGCTGGGACTTTGCCGCCTTCTACGAGCGCCGCCTGGGCAGCCCCCAGGCGGTGGCCGCGCGCCAGGCCCAGGTGCGAGCAGCGGCGGCACAAGCCAGCCTGTCCATCGCGTTTGACCGCATCCAGCGCTTTCCCGACACGGCACCTGCACACCAATTGGTACTGCTGGCCGCACGCCGGCTGGGCGACGTGGCCCAGGCCGCGCTGATCGAGCGCCTTTTCCAGGGCTACTTCCATCAAGGGCAAGACCTGGGCGACCGCCCATGGCTGCTGCAGCTCGGCGCCGAATGGGGCCTGGATGTGGCGGAAGCCGCTTCGCGGCTCGACCTGCCCCCGCCACAGACGGCACCGGTGCCCGGTGTGCCTTTCTTCGTCTTCAACCAGCGCCTGGCGCTGTCGGGGGCGCAGCCGCCGAGCGCCTTGCTGGACGCCATGCGCGCCGCCGCGGCCGACGCGCCCCAGCCCGTTTGACCATGACCACCCCCATCCCTTTGATCGTGCCGGGCTTGCGCGACCACGTGCCACAGCACTGGCAAACCTGGCTGGCCGGCCGCTTGCCCGACGCCCACAGCCTCACGCCCATGGGGCGCGAAAACCTCTCTCTGGACGCGCGCATCGCGGATCTGGCAGCCACCATCGCCCGCCTGGCCGTACCGGTATTGCTGGTGGCCCACAGCGGCGGTTGTGTGCTGGTGGCGCACTGGGCGCGGCAGACCGCGCTGGCGCACCGGGTGTGTGGCGCGCTGTTGGCCACACCACCCACCTTCGACCGGCCCTTGCCCCCGGCCTACCCACCACTTGACGCGCTGGACGCCGCCGGCTGGCTGCCGGTGCCGCGCGAGCGCCTGCCCTTTCCCTCGCTGGTGGCCGCCAGCCGCAACGATGTGCTGGGCGAATTCGAAGCGGTCTGTCAGCTGGCGCGCGACTGGGGCAGCGCCATCGAGGACCTGGGTGAGGTGGGCCACCTGAACCCTGCGTCTGGCTTCGGACCCTGGCCACTGGCCGAGACTTTGTTGCGGCGATGGGCAGCTCGCTGAACACAGCGACCGATTGGCCCCAGGAAAACACCGAGCCCCTGGCACCGCTCTTGCATGGACGCCCCCCTAGAATAGAAACCCTGTGCAGACACCGGCAGCGTGCCGGTCGACTGTCAACCTCTTTTAGGGACTTTCATGAAAAAGCTGCTTCTCTCGCTCGGCCTCATCGCCACCGCTGCCACCGCTTCGGCCCAAGACCTCAAGGTCGCCATCGACCCGACCTACGAACCGTTCACCTACAAAACAGCCGATGGCAAGCCCACCGGCTTTGACGTGGACATTGCCCAGGCCATTTGCGACCAGCTCAAGCGCAAGTGTGTGTTCGTTGAGCAGGTCTGGGACAGCATGATCCCCGGCCTGCAGGCCCGCAAATACGACGTCATCATCAGCTCCATGTCGGTCACCGATGACCGCAAGAAGGTGGTGGACTTCAGCGACAAGTACTACAAGACGCCCAGCGGCATCGTGGTGAAAGAAGGCACGGCGTACAGCGGCCCGGCTTCGCTCAAGGGCAAAAAGATTGGCGTGCTCAAAGGCAGCACGCAAGAGAAATTTGCCACGGGCGAACTCAAGCCAGCAGGCGTGACCGTGGTGCCCTACGAAGCGCAGGACCAGGTGTACCTGGACATCAAGGCCGGTCGCCTGGACGGCACGGTGGCCGACAAGGTCGAGGTCAACGGCGGTTTTCTGAGCAAACCCGAGGGCAAGGGCTATGGCTTCGTCGGCGCCGATCTGTACGACGTGAAGTACTTCGGCTACGGCGTGGGCGTGGCCATGCGCAAGGGCCAGGACAAGCTCAAGGCCGACGTGAATGCTGCCATCAAGGCGATCCGCTCCGACTCGCGTTACGCCACCATCAGCAAGAAGTACTTCAGCTTCGACCCCTACGGCAACTGACAGGGCGCCCTGGCTGACGCCAACCACCACCGGGGCGCATTCGCGCCCCGTGCTGTTTGATTTCACCGTGACCCTCCACCGGACACCTCCTTGAGCGACTATTACCTATCCATCTTGCAGGGCGCCGCACTGACGGTGGGCGTGTCCCTTGCCGCCTTGCTGGTGTCCATCGTGCTGGGCCTGTTGGGCGCGGTGGCCAAGCTCTCTGGCCGCCCGCCCCTGGTGGCCGTCGCCACCGTTTACACCACGCTGGTGCGGGGCGTGCCCGAGCTGGTGCTCATGCTGCTGGTGTTCTACGGCGGCACGATTGGCCTGAACAACCTGCTGGAGGCGATGGGCAGCAGCGAGTCGATCGACATCAACCCCTTTGTGGCCGGCGTGCTCACCATCGGCTTCATCTACGGCGCCTACATGACCGAGACCTTCCGCGGCGCCATCCTGTCCATACCCAAGGGGCAGATGGAGGCGGCGTGGGCGTTTGGCATGGGGCCCACACAAACCTTTGTGCGCATCACCCTGCCCCAGATGGTGCGCTACGCCCTGCCCGGTTTCACCAACAACTGGCTGGTGCTGATCAAGGCCACGGCACTGGTGAGCCTGATCGGCCTGCAGGAGATGACCTACCTCTCCAAACAAGCCAGCGCCGCCACCCGCGAGCCTTTTGTGTTTTTCCTGTTCGCCGCTGCCTTGTTCCTCATCTACACCTCGGCCTCTCTTTGGGTGCTCAAGCGCATCAACGCGCGCTACAGCCTGGGCGTCAAGCGGAGCAGCACCACATGAACTGGGCCGTCATTTTCGAGCCGGCCAACCTGGCGCTGTACGGCGAAGGTGTGGTCACCACCTTGTGGCTGCTGGGTTCGTCCCTGGCGGTGGGCGCCGTGCTGGCGCTGGTGTTTGCACTGGCTCTGACCAACGGACCGGCTCCCGTGCGCTGGGTGGTGGGGGCCTACACCTACTGCATACGCGGCACGCCGCTGCTGATCCAGGTCTACCTGATCTACTACGGCCTGGCCCAGCTCGACTGGATTCAGGCGCGTTGGGACGATGTCTGGCCCTGGACACATTTCAAAGAGCCCTTCTTCTGCGCGTTGCTGGCCTTTGCCCTCAACACAGCGGGCTACACCGCCGAGATGCTGGCCGGCGCCATGCGCGAAACCGCTCACGGTGAGATCGAGGCCGCTCAAGCCATGGGCATGAGTCGCTGGCAAGTGCTGTACCGCGTCGTGATGCCCAGCGCCATCCGCCGCACCCTGCCCGCGTACAGCAACGAGGTGGTCATGATGCTGCACAGCACCAGCCTGGCCAGCACCGTGCCCGCCATGATGGACGTGACCGCCGCCGCCAGCCGCGTGTACTCCGACTTTTACCTGCCCTTCGAGGCCTACCTGTTCGCCGCCAGCATTTACCTCAGCATCACCTTCGTGCTGGTGGGCGGCTTCAAGCTGGCCGAAAAACGCTACCTGGCCCACCTGGCGCCACGCCAGCACTGACACCATGGACATCCGACACCACCCGCTGCCGGCCGCCAGCCTGGGCAGCCAAAAGACGGTCACCAGCCTGCACTTCGGCACGTCGGGCGCGCGGCCCAAGGTCTATCTGCAGGCCAGCCTGCACGCCGAGGAACTGCCCGGCATGCTGGCCGCCTATCACCTTCGCCAGAAGCTGTTGGCGGCCGAAGCGGCCGGCCAGATCCGAGGCGAAGTGGTGCTGGTGCCCGTGGCCAACCCCATTGGCCTGGCCCAGCGCCTGGACCACAAACCCATGGGCCGCTTCGAGTTCAGCAGCTCGGAAAACTTCAACCGCCATTACCCCGATCTGGCCCAGGTGGCTTTCGAGCGCACCCGAGGCAAGTTGACGCCGGACGGCGCGCGCAATGTGGTGTTGGTGCGGGAGGCCGTTGCAGGCTGGTTGGCCGAACAGCAGCCCCAGACCGAGCTGCAAGGCCTGCGCCACGTCCTCACATCGCTGGCCTTCGACGCCGACGTGGTGATCGACCTGCACTGCGACTGCGAAGCCGTGATGCACTTCTACGCCGAGCGCCATTGCTGGCCCGTGCTGGAGCCCCTGTCGCGCTACCTCGGTTCACAAGCTGTGCTGTTGGCCGACGCCGCCACCAACGGTGGCCCGTTCGACGAACAACTCTCTGGGCTGTGGTCGCAACTGCTGGTGCTGCTGCGCCAGGCGGGCGACGAAGCCCCCTTGCCCGTGGGCTGTGCCAGCACCACGGTGGAGTTGCGTGGCGAAGCGGACGTGTACCACCCGTTGGCCGAACAGGACAGCGCTGCGCTGTGGGCCTACCTGCAACACCTGGGGGTGGTGGATGGCCCCGCGCCCGACTTGCCAGCGCCGCGCTGTGAACCCACCCCCTTGGCCGGCTCCGAAACCCTCAAGGCGCCCTGCCCTGGCGTGCTGGTGTTCCTGGCCGAGGTGGGCCAGCACCTGGCCGTGGGCGACGCCGTGGCCGACATCATCGACCCCACGCTGGGCACGGTGCACACCGTTCGCGCGAGCACAGCCGGCGTGTTCTACGCCCGCATCCTTCACCGCTACATCCAGACCGGCCTGGAAATCGGCAAGATCGCCGGCAGCGTCCCCTTCAGAACCGGCAACCTGCTGGGCAATTGAGACGGTTTGAACGAATTTCCCATGAACGACAAGACCCTCAAACTCCAGGTTGACGACATCCACAAAAGCTACGGCGGCCACGAGGTGCTCAAGGGCGTTTCGTTGCAGGCACACGCGGGGGACGTGATCAGCATCATCGGCAGCTCCGGCTCGGGCAAAAGCACTTTTCTGCGCTGCATCAACCTGCTGGAAAAACCCCAGCAGGGCCGCATCGTGGTGGCGGGCGAGGAACTGCAGCTGAAGCCAGCGAAGAACGGCGAATTGCACGCCGCCGACCCCGTGCAGCTGCAGCGGCTGCGCACCAAGCTGTCCATGGTGTTCCAGCACTTCAACCTCTGGGCCCACATGACGGTGCTGCA
>DASUIK010000184.1:0-3925 GCA_036279795.1 Burkholderiaceae bacterium
CCCCACGGCGCCGGTGGCCGCCCCGCCGTCCAACCCGGCGGGCATCCGGTTCTGAGTCAGTAGCTCAAGGTCACCACGCCCTGCTCGGTGCCGAGCAGGCAGACCTGGGCCTTCTGGTGAGCGAACACGCCCACCGTCACCACGCCCGGCCACTGGTTGACCTCGCTCTCGAACGCCAGCGGGTCGGTGATGCGCAGGCCACGCACGTCCAGGATGTGCTGGCCGTTGTCGGTCACCAGCGGCGCGCCGTCTTTCAAACGCAGGGTGGCTGTGCCGCCCATCGCTGCAAACTGGCGCGTGATGCGCGCGCTGGCCATCGGAATCACTTCCACTGGCAGCGGGAAGGCACCCAGCGCCTCCACCTTTTTAGAGGCGTCAGCGATGCAGACGAACTGGCGCGATTGAGCAGCCACAATCTTTTCGCGTGTGAGCGCAGCGCCGCCGCCCTTGACCATGTGGCCCTGGCCGTCAATCTCGTCGGCGCCGTCCACATACACGGCCAGTTCGCCCACCTCGTTGGCGTCGAACACCGGGATACCCAGGGCCAGCAGGCGCTCGGTGGACGCCACCGAGCTGGAAACCGCGCCCTTGATCTGGTCCTTCATCGTCGCCAGCGCGTCGATGAACTTGTTGACGGTGGAGCCGGTGCCCACACCGATGATTTCGCCCGGCACCACATACTGCAGCGCGGCTTGGCCGACCAGGGTTTTGAGTTCGTCTTGGGTCATTTGAGACAATCGCAACAATTGATTCGCGGATTATCCAATGCCCCTTCTGCCCTACGGCCTGGCCCGGCCCTTTCTCTTTGGCCTCGACCCCGAAGCCGCCCACGAACTGACCATGGAATCGCTGGCGCGCACCCAGCGCACCCCGCTGACCTGCCTGTTCGGCAGCAGCCGCGTGAGTGACCCTATCACTCTGGCCGGCTTGAACTTTCCCAACCGCGTGGGGATGGCCGCCGGGCTGGACAAAAACGCCCGCGTGATCGACGCCCTGGGCGCCATGGGCTTCGGTTTTGTGGAGGTGGGCACCGTCACCCCGCTGGGCCAGCCCGGCAACCCCAAGCCGCGCATGTTCCGCCTGCCGCAGGCCAACGCGCTCATCAACCGCCTGGGCTTCAACAACGAAGGTCTAGACAGCTTCATCGCCAACGTGCAACAAGCGCGTTTTCGCCAGAACGGTGGCCTGCTGGGTCTGAACATCGGCAAAAACGCGGCCACGCCCATCGAGAACGCCACCGACGACTACCTCACCTGCCTGGACGGCGTGTACCCGCACGCCGACTACGTCACCGTCAACATCTCCAGCCCCAACACCAAGAACCTGCGCGCCCTGCAAAGCGACGAGGCCCTGGACGGCCTGCTCTCGGCCGTGGCCGCACGTCGCGAACAACTCGCGCAGCAGCATGGCCGCCGGGTTCCGGTGTTCGTGAAGATCGCGCCCGACTTGGATGCCGCGCAAATCGATGTGATTGCCGCGACCCTGCAACGCCACGGCATGGACGGCGTGGTGGCCACCAACACCACGCTGTCGCGCGAGGCCGTCAAAGGCTTGCCCCACTGCGACGAGGCCGGCGGCCTGTCGGGCGCGCCGGTGTTCGAGGCAAGCAACGCCGTCATCCGCCAACTGCGGGCCAAGCTGGGCAAGGGCTTTCCCATCATTGGCGTGGGCGGCATCCTGAGTGGTGCCGACGCGGTGAAAAAAATCGAGGCCGGTGCCGACGTGGTGCAGATCTACACCGGGCTGATCTACAAGGGGCCTGGGCTGGTGCAAGAGGCCGCACAAGCCCTGCGGGCGGCCCGGCGCTGAGCACCGGCCGCCCCACACGGCCAGCGGTGATGCTTACTTGGCGGTGGGCATCACAAACTCGGCGCCTTTGCCGATGCTCTCGGGCCAGCGCTGCATGATGGACTTCTGCTTGGTGTAGAAGCGCACCCCCTCTTCGCCGTAGGCGTGCATGTCGCCAAACAGGCTCTTCTTCCAGCCACCAAAACCGTGCCAGGCCATGGGCACGGGGATGGGCACGTTAATGCCCACCATGCCCACCTGGATGCGGCGCGAGAACTCGCGTGCCACGTTGCCGTCGCGGGTGAAGCAGCTCACGCCGTTGCCAAACTCGTGGTCGTTGATGATCTGCACCGCCTGGCCAAAGTCGGGCACGCGCACACAGCTCAGCACCGGGCCGAAGATTTCTTCCTTGTAGATCTTCATGTCGGTCGTCACGTGGTCGAACAGCGTGCCACCGAGCCAGAAGCCCTGGTCACAACCCTCGCCGGCTTGTTTGCCCTCAAAACCGCGGCCATCCACCAACAGCTTTGCGCCTTCTTTCTGACCGGCTTCGATGTAGCCGGTGATGCGCTGGAGTGCAGCCGACGTCACGATGGGGCCCATCTCCGCGGCCAGGTTGGTGCCGTTGAGCACCTTGAGCGCTTTGGTGCGCTCGATCAACATGGGCATGATCTTGTCGGCCACATCACCCACCAGCACCGCCACGCTGATGGCCATGCAGCGCTCGCCGGCCGAGCCGTAGGCCGCACCAATCAGCGCGTCCACCGCCTGCTCCAGGTCGGCGTCGGGCATCACCACCATGTGGTTCTTGGCGCCACCCAGGGCTTGCACCCGCTTGCCGTGGCGGGCGCCGGTTTCGTAGATGTAGTTGGCAATGGGCGTGGACCCCACGAAGCTCACAGCCTTCACGTCGGGGTGGACCAACAGCGCGTCCACCGCCTCTTTGTCGCCTTGCACCACATTGAACACACCGTCGGGCAAGCCGGCCTGCTTGAGCAGGTCGGCAATCATGAGCGAAGGCGTTGGATCGATGGGGCTGGGCTTGAGCACAAAGGTGTTGCCAGCGGCAAGCGCCACCGGGAACATCCACATGGGCACCATGACGGGGAAGTTGAACGGGGTGATGCCCGCGACCACACCCAGCGGCTGGCGCAGCGTCCAGTTGTCCATGCCGGTGGAGACCTGATCGGTGAAATCGCCCTTGAGCAGCTGCGGGATGCCACAGGCGAACTCGATGATGTCGATGCCACGGGCCACTTCACCCTGCGCGTCGGTGAACACCTTGCCGTGTTCGGCGGTGATGGCGTGGGCCAAAGCATCTTTGTGCTGGTTCACCAGCTCCAGGAACTTGAACATCACACGGCCACGGCGAATGGGCGGCGTGTCGGCCCAGGCGGGGAACGCGGCCTGGGCAGCGGCCACGGCGGCATTCACATCGGCCGCGTTGGCCAACGCCACCTGGCCGGTGACGGCGCCGGTGGCAGGGTTGGTCACGCCCTGGCTGCGGCTGGAGGTGCCAGCGAAGCGGGTGCCGCCGACGTAATGCGGGATGTCGGTGATGCTGGAAGTGCGTGCGTTCATGGCGTGTCTCGGGTTGGGATTCAAGTGGATGAATGTGCCCAGTCTAGGAACCCACGCCCTGCGACACAAGATCAAAAACTTGAATTGATTGTTCATTTTGGCGAACAATCAAGCCATGACTCAACAAAAGATTCAGGACAGAGCCCACGAGCTGTGGGGCCACGTGCACTGGCTCACCGTGCTGGACCAGCAGGGCAGCTACACCGCTGCCGCCGCCCGCCTGGGCGTGAGCAAGGCGGCCATGAGCCAACGCATTGCCGAGCTGGAGCGGCTGGCCGGTGTGGCGCTGGTGCAGCGCACCACCCGCAGCGTGCGGCTGACCGAGGCCGGCCAGCGCCTGGCCGACCAGGCACGCCCGGCCTTCGAGCAGATTGCCCAGAGCGTGGCGCAGGTGCGTGACCTGGCCGGCACTCCGCGTGGCCTGGTGCGCCTGACCGCGCCGGTGGCGCTGGCCCGCCAGCAACTGGTGCCCCGGTTGTCGGAGTTTTTGCGGCAACACCCGGACGTGCGCGTGGAGCTGAACGTGTCGGACCGCCTGGCGTCGCTCGCCACCGAG
>DASUIK010000185.1:0-4395 GCA_036279795.1 Burkholderiaceae bacterium
GCCCGCACTCAAGCTCGCGATGGGGGGCAAGGCCATGGTGATCCCCAAGGTCAGCGGCTCCGAGGATTTCTCGGAGTTCCAGAAAGTGGTGCCGGGCTTTTTCTACTTCCTGGGCGCACCGCCCAAGGGCAAAGACTTCACCAAAGCGCCGCCCAACCACTCGCCGCAGTTCGACATCGACGAAGACCAACTGCCGGTGGGCGCGCGAAGCCTGGCCGCGCTGGCGGTGGACTTCCTGCGGCGCAGCCACTGACCTCCTCCATCCAGCCACGCCGCAGATCGGAGGCGTGGCGCGTTGCGGGCGTCTGAAAGGGGGTTCCCACGGGTGTCGATGAAGCCTAAAATCGGCGCCCAGGGAGGAGAGTGGGCTGCTTGCATAGGCTGCGGGAGCGCGTCGTTTTGCGCCTGCCACCTGCCATGCGTGCCATGCCCCAGAAAAAAACATGTTTGTCAAATTGACACCCGCAGGGGAAGCCGCCGTATGGCAATGGGTCCAGGTGGTGGGGAAAAACGCCGGGTCGCTGGCGCAGTCCGCGTGGATAGCCCACACTCACAAGCAGGTCAATCTGTGCGACACCAGCTTTGACGGCCTCTACCGGGTCTGGCTCAGAGGAGCCGACTCGGTGAACGGACACCTGCAGGCCCTGGTCCTGAAAGCCAGCTGGTACGAGGTTCAGTCCTCTCGGCAAAGCACTACACTGCCGGCGGAAGCCTTCACTTTCTGAACCAGCTGGACAAAAGTCCGCAGCCCAATGGACCATCCAAGTGACGGCCACGGGGTTGCATCGGCCAGGGACAGCGGCATAACGCTCCTCTCATGGTTTGCACAGCAAAGCCATGGACGATGTTCAACGCAGCAGCCCCACCTGCCGCAGGTGGGTGGCCAAGTCCGGCAACAACACCGCATTGCCCCAGCCTGACAGGTGGTCTCCGTCAAACATCAGGGGCCGCCCGTCCAAGTGGGTGTGACACACCGGCCCCGGGCACAAGGACGCCAGCGGGTTCCACACCGAGCTGTGTTGGGCCAGACCGGCCTCACGCACTTGGGCAAAAGCCTCCAGTGCCGGCGCCTGCAAGGCCCGCATCTGATCGCCGGGCAAATCACCACCAAAACGGCACATCGGGTTGTTGCGATTGAACGTGTCGGCACAACGGTAGGGCACGGTACGGAAGATGGGTGTGGGCGCGGGCAAGACGATGTGCACACCATGCGCCGCCAACGCCTGCAGCTCAGGCAAAGCCGCCTGCACCTGCCGCTGGCGCTCCCGCACAAATGGCTCGCTGCGCATTTCGGCCAACACCTCCTCGGGCGACTTGAAGTGGGCCCACTGGTCCACCATGCGGCGCACCCGCAGCGAGGACAGCAGCAGCACGTCGCCCTCCCGCATGTCCGCCTGCAACCGCTGCATGGCTTGCCGTGTGTTGTCGTCGCAGTGCGCTGGCACCGGGCTGAGCCCAAGGTAAGCACAGCCGCCTGCACCATAGACATGGGTCTGCAACGCCTCGCTTCGCGCCAGCCCCACGTACAACGCGTGCAGGTGCATGGCGTGTGAATCCCCCAGCACAAACAAACGCCCGCTGGGTGCAGCGTGCGGCGCACACGACACCGGTTTGAACACCACCTCGGAGATGCCCTCACGCTGATGGAATTCCGTGGCCGCCTCGCAGGGCCCTTGGCGAGGAACCGCATCAGGGTGACCGGTGGACCAATCGGGTGCGTGACGGCTCACCACACTGAGCGACAGGACATCGCGCTGGGACACGATGCCATGTGCCAAAACAGCACCCAGCCCCACCACCAGCAAGCTGCCGGCCACCACCACCGCTTTGCGTTTGGACTCTCCCCAGCCACGCAGCGGTTGCTCCAGCCAGCGGTAAGAGGCCCAGCCCAGCAGGGTGGTCAACACCAGCGCCAGCGCACGCGTCAAGGGCTCGTCGAGCCCCACCGTCCAGCGAGCCAACACGAACACCGGCCAATGCCACAGGTACAGCGAATACGAAATTTTGCCCACCCAGCGCACGCCCTGCAGCCTCAGCAGGTGGCCCACGCCGCTGCCCTGCCCCACCGAACCAGCCACCACGGCCAAGGTGCCCAGCACAGCAAGCAGGTTGGGCCACCAAGGTTGATCGGCTGGCAGCGGGGCCCAGAGGGCAGCCGTCAGGGCAACCAACCCACCCCACGCCCACAGATCAAGCCCGGGACTGGGCACCGTCGAACCAGACCTGTGGGCTTGCCACAGTTGGAACAACAACACCCCCGACCCGAGCTGCCAAAACCGGAACCAGCTCAGATAAAAGGCGTCGCCGGGTGCGCGCTGCGCTATCCACACATAGGCAACGAACGAGCTGGCCACGCCGACCAGCATGGCAGCGACAGACAGCCGCCGCCGCATCTGCAGCCACGCCACGAACACCAGTGGGAACGCCAGGTAAAACTGCTCCTCCACCCCCAGCGACCACATGTGGGTGAAGGGGTTGAACTCGGTACGCGGCGAAAAATAGTCGTTACCTCCTCGTGCCAGTGCCCAGTTGGCCAGTCCCCAGAAAGCAAAGAACCCGGTGCGTTCGTTGCCATCGGACAGCCAGCCCGGCGGAACGAACAGCGCGGACAACCAAAACGTGGCGAGCAAACATGCCAGCAGCGCCGGCATGATGCGCATCAGCCGCCGGGCATAAAAAGCCAGCAGGAAAGGCCCCAGTCGAATACCCGACCAATGCGAGACCGACAGGCTCACCACAAAGCCGGAGATCACAAAAAAGATGTCCACCCCGAGGTAACCGCGCGGCAGCCATGCGGCATGGAGGTGGTAGATGATGACCGCCACAACAGCCAGCGCACGCAGGCCGTCGATGTGAGGGAGGTAGTGGCGGGTTGTGGTGTGGTGTGACGCTGTCATGGGGGCGGGGTGGGGACGTGCCTGGTCAATGCGCCTGGTCCCAGTTGGCGCCCACGCCCACCTCGGCCAGCAGCGGCACGCGCAGCTGGGCCACGCCAGCCATCAGGCGCGGCACTTCGGTCTTGAGCCAGTCGATATCGGCCTCGGGCACTTCGAACACCAGTTCGTCGTGCACCTGCATGATCATCTTAACGGCCGGCTTCTCGGCGTCGAGCACCGCCTGCACCGCGTTCATGCTCAGTTTGATGAGGTCGGCCGCCGTGCCTTGCATGGGGGCGTTGATGGCGGCGCGTTCCAGGCCGGCGAGCTGGGCACCCTTGGCGGTTTTGATGCCGGCCAGTTGCAGGCGGCGGCCGAAAACGGTCTCCACGTAACCCTGCTGTTTCGCCGTCTCGCGCGTGGACTCCATGTACAACTTCACCCCTGGGTAGCGCTCGAAGTAGCGCGTGATGTAGTTTTTGGCGGCCGTGTTGTCTATGCCCAGATTGCGCGCCAGGCCGAACGCGCTCATGCCATAGATCAGACCGAAGTTGATGACCTTGGCGTAGCGGCGCTGTACGCTGCTGACCTGATCAACCGGTATACCGAACACCTCGGCGGCGGTGGCGCGGTGCACGTCCAGGCCGTCGTGGAAGGCCTTGAGCAGGGCCGCGTCGTTGCTGATGTGGGCCATGATGCGCAGCTCGATCTGGCTGTAGTCGGCGCTGGCGATCACATGGCCAGGCGCGGCCACGAAGGCCTCGCGCACGCGCCGGCCCTCGGGCGTGCGGATGGGGATGTTCTGCAAGTTGGGGTCGTTGCTGGACAGCCGCCCGGTCACGGCCACCGCTTGCGCATAGTGGGTGTGCACGCGGCCGGTGCGTGGCAGCGCCAGTTGGGCCAGCTTGTCGGTGTAGGTGCCTTTGAGCTTGGACAGGCTGCGGTGCTCCAGCAGCTTGGCCGGCAGCGGGTAGTCCTCGGCAAGTTTTTCCAGCACCTCCTCGTCGGTGCTGCGGGCGCCAGTGGCCGTCTTCTTCACCACCGGCATGCCCAGCTTGTCGAAGAAGATCTCGCCCAGCTGCTTGGGACTGGCCAGGTTGAAGGGCTGGCCGGCGATCTCGTAGGCCTCGGCCTCCAGCTGCAGGATGCGCTGGCCCAGCTCGTGGCTCTGCTTGGCGAGCGTGGGCGCATCGATCAGCACGCCATTGCGCTCTACGCGGTAAAGCGTCTCGCTGCTGGCGATTTCCAGTTCGTAGATGAAGCGCAGCTTGTCGTCGGCCTCGATCTGGGGCCACAGCGCCAGGTGCACGTCCAGGGTCTGGTCAGAGTCCTCGCACGAGTATTCCGCCGCACGCGCGATGTCCACCTGGTCAAAACCGATCTGGTTGACACCCTTGCCACACAGGTCCTCGTAGCTGATGCCACTGCGGCCCAAGTGACGCTGCGCCAGGCTCTCCAGTCCGTGTGGCATGTGGGCTTCCAGCACGTAGCTCTGCAGCATGGTGTCGTGCGCGTAACC
>DASUIK010000186.1:0-22755 GCA_036279795.1 Burkholderiaceae bacterium
CCGACTGCCCCTACGGCGATTTCAAGGACTTGTACCTCAGCGCCTGGCGCGCCGGCCTCAAGGGCCTGGCCACCTACCGGCCCAACAGCATTCTGGGCGCGGTGCTGGAGGTGACGCCTGCCGAACCCAAGGCCACGTCTCTGCCCACGCCCACACCGCTGGTGGACCCGATGCGCACCGTGATCGAAAGCCGGCCCAAGGGCGCGCTCGATGCCGTGGCCGAGAAGATCGAGTACTGGACACACGAGGGGCAGAAGACGCTGTACCTCATCGTCTCGTTTTTACCGGTGCCCACGGCCGATGGCCTTGGCACGGTGGACCGCGCCATCGAGTTCTTCATGCCGGTGGGGCAAAGCGGCGAGTCGCAGCAGTGGATCACCTCCAGCATGCGCATGTTGTCGCTGGCGGCGCGGGGCGGCTTTCTGGAGCGCGCGCTGAGCGACATGCGCAAGGTGGCCTGGGACCGGGGCCCCGTGCGCCTGGGCCAGCGTGTGCGCGAGGACGGCAGCCGCGTGCCCCTGTGGCACGACTCCGAGGTGGCCGCCATCGCCTACGCGGTGCAGAACATCCTGGAGCGGCGCGCCAACGGCACCAGGGCCGCTCCAGCCGCTGCGGCTGCGGCCGCGGCACCGCTGCCACCCGCCACCATGGCCGGCCGCAAATGCCCCGAGTGTGGCGCGCACGCGGTCATCCGCAAGGACGGCTGCGAATACTGCACCGCCTGTGGCCACATTGGCGCTTGCGGATGACCTGGCGTTTCTCTTTTCCTTTATCGATTCCTCGCTCACATGTCTGATTTACCTGTCTGCCCCCAATGCCAATCGACGCTGACCTACCCCGATGGGGAGATGCTGGTGTGCCCCGAATGTGGGCACGAATGGGCGGCCAATGCCACGCCCGAGCCCGAGGTGTTGCGGGTGTGGAAGGACGCCCACGGCAACCCGCTGCAGGACGGTGACAGCGTGACCCTGATCAAAGACCTCAAGGTCAAGGGCTCGTCCGCCGTCATCAAGGTGGGCACCAAGGTGAAGAACATCCGTTTGATCGAAGGCGATCACGACATCGACTGCAAGATCGATGGCTTTGGGGCCATGCAGCTGAAGTCCGAGTACATCAAGAAGGCGTGAGGGCGATGAACATCGAACACTTCGACGACCTACTGCGCGTAGCGCGCGCGCAATCTCAGCCGCAATGCCTGCTGCTGGTGTTTGTGCAGGTGGAATTGCCCGAAGACAGCACCGAGGCAGAGCGCGCCGACTTCGAGACCGGTCACGGTGGCGCGTTGGTGCCGGTGATGTGTGTGGACCTGTTGCCCGAGCGCCTGGCCGGTTTTGAGCAATTGCGTGCGGAAGCCGACGGCCGAGGCGCCGAGTGGGCCCTGGTGCTGGCAGGCGCCCTCGGCGGGCAAGCTGGGCGTGCGCCCGATGACGCCACCGTGAGCGGCGCGCTGGACCGTCTGGTGCAGCGCGTGCAAATGGGCGACATCGACGGGTTGATCCCTTTCAATCGCGCCGGTGAGGCGCTGGTGCTCAAGAGCCCCTGAGCCCGCGCCGCGCGGCCGTCACGACGTGGCGGGTGTGCAAGGCCAGCCCCAGCTCCGCCAGATCGGCGCTCTGGCGGCCCAAGATGGTCTGCGCCAGTGGCAGCAAGCGCTCTTCCTCAAAACGCGCGTGGGCGCGGTAGCGGTCCACCAGTTCCTGGGTGGCGGCCGAGTTGAAGCTCACATCGGCACCCTTGGCCACTTTTTCCAGCTGTGGTTCGAGATCCAGCCACAAGGCCTCGATGCGGCGGTGCTCGGCGGTCAGGGTCTCCACCATACTTTGGACCTCCAGGTGTTCTGCGCCTGGCGTGGCGTGGGCCAGCACCGCAGGGAACAAGTCCTTCTCTTCGTCTTTGTGGTGGTCAAACACCGCACCACGGAAGAAGGCCAGCGTTTCCTGCGCGATCTGGCGCGCGCGCGTGGCCGCTTCCATCAGCTCGGGCAGCGCCGCGAAGGCGTTCAGCCGCGCCACGATGCCCTCGTGGCAATGCGAAAAATCGGTCAAGGGCGAGGCGGTGGGGGCGAGGGTGGCGGTCATGTGCGTTCTCCTGGTCGCGGTACAGATCCTGTGTTTGCCGTTCACTGTAGGCCAGTTGCGCTGCGATGTGGTTGATTTCGCAACCACTTTTGATCTGCATCAGATCATCCCTCCTACCTTGCTGCGGTTCAGCGCATCTCCACTTCCACAAACACCACCTCGCCTGGGCCGGGGTTGATAACGTTGTGGCTCACGCCAATCTGACGCGCGTAGGAGCGGCCCTTGACCAGCGTGCTGGTCTTGATGCCTTCGTCGGTTTCCAGCACCAGGTTGCCATCGGTCATGGGTACCACCACGTAGTCGTGTGCGTGGGTGTGCCAGCCGGTTTCGGCACCCGGCGGAAAGCGCCATTCGGTGACGATGACGCGCTCGTTGTCGATCTGAACGGTGGGGATGGCCTGGGGTCGCATGGGGTTCCTGTTCGTCGGAGGGTCAAGGTGCCGGTCGTTGGAGCACACCGCTGAAGAACTGCTCGGTGTTGTGCGCGAGCGCGTCGAGGTGGTAGCCGCCTTCCTGCACGTACACGGTGGGCAGGCCCAGGCTGGCCACCGCCTGACCGAGGCGGTGAAAACCGGCGCTGCTGACGGCGACCTGCGATTGGGGGTCGTGCTCGTAGATGTCGAAGCCGAGCGAGAACACCAGGGCGTCGGGCTGGAAGGCACGGATGGCGTTCAGGGCCTGGTCCACCTGCTCAAAGAACACCGATTCCGAGGAGCCGTGGGGCATGGGCAGGTTGAGGTTGAAGCCCAGGCCGGCGCCGGCACCGGTTTCGTCGGCAAAGCCGGCCACGCCGGGGTAGAAGTTGGTCGGGTCGCCGTGGATGGAGACGTAGAGCACGTCGTCGCGCTCGTAGAAGATTTCCTGAATGCCCTGGCCGTGGTGCATGTCGGCATCAAACACCACCACCCGGGCGTGTTGCTGGCGCAGACGCTGTGCGGCGATAGCGGCGTTGTTCAGGTAGCAAAAGCCACCGGCAGCGGCCTCGCGCGCATGGTGGCCGGGTGGGCGGCACAGGGCGTAGCTGTGGCGCTCGCCGGCCAGCACCACCTCGGTGGCGGCCACGGCGCACTGGGCGGCCCAGTAGGCCGAACGCCAGGTGAATTCGCCCACCGGGCAACTGCCGTCGGCCAGGTAGGCCGCCGCCTGGGCGAGGATGCCGCGCAAGGCGTTGGGCTCGCGCACGAAGATGTTGGACATCACCTCGTCGCCCCAGTCGGCCGGCATCTTTTTCCATTCGGCGTGCGCGGTTTCGAGGAAGCGCAAATAGGGCGCGCTGTGCACGGCTTGCAGGGGCGCCATGCCGTGGTCCGCGGGGCGGCTGGTTGCCAGGCCCAGCGCGCCCAGGCCACGCAGGATGGCCAGGGCGCGGTCGGGCACCTCCTGGGGTTTGCGCATCTGGCCGCGCGAGAGGTAGGTCTGGGGGTGGTGCAGCAGCTGTTCGGGGGCAAAAAAGGTTTTCATGTGGGTTCCAAAAAGGGTGGGGTCAGTAGCCGGCCGAGCGGTCGATGGCGTGGCGCAGGGGCTCGCCCCGCATGGCGCGACCGATGTTGTCGATGACGGTGGCGGCGGACTGCACGGGGTCGCTGAGAGAGGCGACGTGGGGCGTGAGCCGCAGGGCAGGCTGGGCCCAGAAGGGGTGCTCGGCAGGCAGGGGCTCCACGCCAAACACGTCGATGAAGGCGCCGGCCAGTTGGCCTGCGTCGAGCGCGGCCAGCAGGTCGGCCTCCACCAGATGACCGCCCCGGCCCACCTGCACCAGGCAGGCCTGGGGCCGCAGGCGGGCGAACAGATCGCGGTTGAGCACACCGGCGGTCTGGGGCGTGAGGGGCAGCAGGTTGATGAGCACGTCGCAGCGCCCCAGGGCGTCGTTCAACGCCGCCTCGCCGTGGCGGCAGTCCACGCCGGGCAGTTGTTTGGGGCTGCGGCTCCAGCCCGTGACCTGGAATCCTTGTTGCGCCAGGGCACCGGCCACGGCCGAGCCCAGCTCGCCCAGGCCCAGCACCAGCACCTGCCGGGCGGCGGCGCTCACGGGGGGGATGAACTGCCACTCGCGCGCGGCCTGGTGGCGGGCGTGCAGGTGCAGGTGGCGGTGGAAGTACAGCACCGCCGCCTGGCAGTACTCGACCATGCGCTGCGTGAGCGTGGGGTCGATCAGGCGCGCCACGGGGATGCGCGGGTCCAGATCGGCCAGGCGCAACTGGTCCACACCGGCGCCCAGCGACAGCACGGCCCGCAACCGGGGAAAAGCGCGCAGGCCTTGGGGTGGTGGTGTCCACACCAGGGCCACGTCCACGGCCTCCGGGGTATCGCACTGTGGGCCCACGATGAAGTGCACGTCGGGCAGCGCGGCCTGCAGGGTGGCCCGCCAGGCTTCGGGGTCGTCCAGGTCGCTGTGGAAATAGACGGTGGTCATGCCAGCACCTTGCCAGGGTTGAGGAGCTTGTGGGGGTCCAGGGCCTTCTTGAGCGTGTGCATCAGCGCCAGCTCTTGAGGTGCGCGCGAATGGCCGAGGTAGGCCTTCTTGTGTTGGCCAATGCCGTGTTCGGCCGACACCGAGCCGCCGTAGCGGCGCAGCACGCCATACACGCAGGCGTCGATCTCGGCCTCGGGGAAGGTGCCATGGGCGGCGGGCACGTGCACGCCCACGTGGATGTTGCTGTCGCCCACGTGGCCAAAGTGCACGTGTTCACATGGCGGGAAATGTTCGCGCAGGGCGGCCTGCAGTTCGTCCACAAAGCGGCCCAGGTCGCCAATGGGCAGGCTGACGTCGTAGCCACAGTAGGGCGACCACATCAGCGGGAACTCCGACACCGCGTCACGCAGGCGCCAGAAGGACTCGCGTTCCTTGAGCGACTGGGCGATGGCCGCGTCCAGCAACCAGCCTTGTTCAAAGGCGGCTTCCAGCATGGCCGAGAACATGGCCATGTCGCGCTCGGTGTCGCTGCCTTCCATCTCGATCAGCACCTGCAGGCCTTGTGCCGCCACGGGCGAGCGCATGTCGGGCACGCGGGTGGTGACCAGTTCGTGGAAATCGGGCCACATGACCTCGAAGGCCGACAGCGTGCCGCCCAGCGCCGCCTGCGCGTGGCGCAGGAAGCGCACCACCGTGTCGTGGTCGGGCAAGGTGCACCAGGCGGTGTGGCAGCTTTGGGGCAGCGGGTGCAGGCGCAACACGGCACGCGTGACGATGCCCAGCGTGCCTTCCGACCCGATGAACAGGTGCTTGAGGTCGTAGCCGGCGTTGTTCTTGAGCATCTTGTTGAGCCCGCCCACCACGCTGCCGTCGGCCAGCACGGCCTCCAGGCCCAGTACCTGGTCGCGGAACATGCCGTAGCGGATCACCCGGTTGCCACCCGCGTTGGTGGCGATGTTGCCGCCCACCTGGCAGGAGCCACGGGCGCCCAGGTCCACCGCCAGCAGCAGGCCGGCGGCGCGTGCCGCTTCCTGCGCGGTCTGCAGCGGGGTGCCGGCCAGCACGGTGAGGGTGCCGGCGGCGGTGTCGATCTCTTCCACGCCGTTCAGGCGCGCCAGCGACAAGGCGACGTCGCCTTCGTTGGGTGTGGCGCCCGCCACCAGGCCGGTGAGCCCGCCCTGGGGCGTGACGGATTGGCGGTGTCGGTGGCAAATCGCCATCACGCGGGCCACCTCGTCAGGCGTGCCAGGGCGCACCAGGGCCAGTGGCTGGTGGGTGTGGGCGTTGAACCAATCGGTGCAGTGTTGGGGGGGGATGGCCTCACCCGTGAGCACGTGGGCGGGGCCCACGGCCAGGGCCAGTTCGTCGAGCAGAGCGGTCATGTGGGAAGCAGGGTTCATCGGTGGGCCTGGCGGGCGGCCAGCATGGCCAGCCATTGGGCGCGGAACACGGGCAGCGTCAAGGCCAGGCCGGCGCAGCCGATGACGGCGATGCCCAGCAGGGCGATGGCGTCGGGCCGCTGGCCAAACACCAGCACGCTGAACACCACCGCCAGCAGCAGGTGGAAGTAGTTGAAGGGCGCCAGCGACGACGCGGGCACTTTTTGGAAGGCTTCGATCAGCAGGTACTGGCCGATGCCGCTGAGCGCACCCACCGTGGCCATCAGTGCCAGGTCGCGTGCCCCGGGCCAATCCAGGTGGCCGGCGGTGGGCAGGGACAAGACCGTCATCACGGTGCAGATCAGCGCGGTCCAGGCGAACTGCTGCTCCATGCTGACCTTGCCCGCCAGCCGGCGCGTGAGGATTTGCAGCATGGCATAGGCGCCGGCCGCCAACAGCATCAGCACCGTGCCCACCAGGGGTAGGGCGCCACCGGGGCGCACGATGAGCAGCATGCCCACAAAACCCGCCACCACCGCCGCCGCCTGTCGGGCGCGCACCTGCTCGCCCAGCAGCCAGGGCGAGAGGGCCACGATGATGAGCGGCGACAGGAAGTAGATGGCGGTGGCCTCGGCCAGCGGCATGGTGTGCAGGGCCTGCATGAAGGTCACCCCCACCGTGCCCAGCATGACGCCGCGCCACAGCACCGTGCGGCGGTGCGCTGCCGGCAAACGCCAGCGCGTGCCCCGGCGGTGCATGAGCACCACCGCCATCAGCAACACGGTGCCGTAGCGCACCAGGTTGACCAGCGGCGCCGGGTGGCGCGCCACCAGGTCTTTGGCCAGCATGTCCAGCGTGGCCAGGGCCACGATGGCACACAGGAAGATGCCACAGGCCTGCAGCCAGAGCGTGTGGGCGGGCGCCTGGCCGGCCGGGGTGGAGGTCATGGGGCTGGGCCGATCAGAGCAGGTTGATCCAGGTGGTCTTGAAGTCGCTGTACTTGTCGAGCGCATGCAGCGATTTGTCGCGGCCGAAGCCGGATTGCTTGACGCCGCCGAAGGGCACGGTGATGTCGCCGTCGAAGTAGCAGTTGACCCACACCAGCCCCGCCCGCAACCGGCGCGACACGCGGTGGGCGCGCGCCAGTTGTGCTGTCCACAGGCCGGCGCCCAGGCCATAGGGCGAGTCGTTGGCCAGGGCCACCGCCTCGTCTTCGGTGTGGAAGCGCTGCGCCGCCAGCACCGGGCCGAAGATCTCTTCGTTCACGATGCGCATGGCCTGACGCGGGCAGTCGAAGATGGTGGGTTCGACGTAGTAGCCACCGCTGGCGGTGTGGGCTTGTTGGCCACCGGTGCGCAGCGTGGCGCCTTCGCTCACGCCAGCGGCGATGTAGCCCAGCACCCGGCGCATCTGGTTTTCATCGACGATGGCACCCATGGTGGTGGCCGGGTCCAGCGGGTCGCCCGGGCGCATGCCTTGCGCACACTGCGCCACCTTGGCCATGAACTGGTCGTAGATGCCGTCTTGCACGTACAGGCGCGAGCCGGCGATGCAGACCTCGCCCTGGTTGGAGAAGATGCCCACGGCCGCAGCCTGCGCGGCCTTGTCCAGGTCGGGGCAGTCGTCGAACACGATGTGCGGCGACTTGCCGCCACACTCCAGCCACACCCGCTTGAGGTTGGACTCGCTGGCGTAGGCCATGAAGCGCTTGCCGGTGGCGGTGGAGCCGGTGAAGGCCAGGCAGTCCACGTCCATGTGTAGGCCCAGTGCTTGCCCGGTGACCGGTCCGAGGCCGGGCAGCACGTTGAACACGCCGGGCGGCAGGCCGGCCTCGGCCGCCAGCTCGGCCAGCCGCAGCGCGCTCAGCGGCGACTGTTCGGCCGGCTTGAGCAGCACGCTGTTGCCCGCCGCGAGCGCGGGGGCCACCTTCCACGAGGCCATCATGAGCGGGTAGTTCCACGGCACCACGGCGGCCACCACACCCACCGGTTCGCGGGTGATGGTGGCCAGGGCGTCGGGGCCGGTGGGGGCAATTTCGTCGTACTGCTTGTCGATGGCCTCGGCGTACCAGGCGAAACACTTGGCCGTTTCCGGCAGGTCGTAGGCCAGGGCGTCGCTGATGGGTTTGCCCATGTCCAGCGTTTCCAGCAGGGCCAGTTCCTCGGTGTGTTGCTCGATCAGGGCGGCCAGGCGCAGCAGCACGCGCTTGCGTTCGCGTGGGTGCTGTTGCGACCACACGCCCGCCTCGAAGGCGCGGCGTGCAGCGTGTACCGCGCGGTCCACGTCGGCCGGCTGGCAGGCCGCCACGTCGGCCAGTTTTTGGCCGTTGGCGGGGTTGAGGGTGGCAAAGGTGTGCCCGCCCTGGGCGTCCACGAACTGGCCGTCGATGAAGGCCTGGTGGCGCAGCCGAAGCGCGCTGGCACGGGCCTGCCAGGTGGCGAGGGTGGCCGCGCTCATGCCGCCACCTCGGCCGCTTGGTGCACGCCAGCGGCTTGCAGCATGGCGCCCAGCAGCACGTTGGCGCCGGCCTCCAGGTGGGCCGGTTGGGCGTCCTCGATTTCGTTGTGGCTGATGCCGTCCTTGCAGGGCACGAAGATCATGGCGGTGGGCGCCACCTCGGCGATGTAGACCGCGTCGTGGCCGGCGCCGGTGACGATGTCCATGTGCGAATAGCCGGCGCGCTGCGCCTGCTCGCGGATGTGCTGCACCAGCGGCGCGGCAAAGGGGGTGGGCGGGAAGTGCTGCACGTCGATCAGCTCCACCTTCACGCCGAAACGCTCACCCGCCTCGGCGCAGGCCTGGCGCCAGCGCTGGTCCATGCGCGCGAGCGTGGCGGCGTCTTCGTGGCGCAGGTCGGCGGTGAAGTGCACCTTGCCCGGGATCACGTTGCGCGAGCCGGGGTGCACCTGCACCACGCCCACCGTGCCACGTCCGTGGGGCTGGTGGTCGCGCGCGATGTGGATGACCTCTTGCATGAGGTGGGTGGCGGCAAACAGCGCGTCCTGGCGCACCGACATGGGCGTGGGGCCGGCGTGCATTTCCATGCCGGTCACGTTCACGTCGTACCAGCGCAGGCCGAGCGAGCCGGTCACCACCCCGATCACCTTGTCCTGGGCTTCCAGGATGGGCCCTTGTTCGATGTGGGCCTCGAAGTAGGCGCCCAGCGTGCGTCCACCCACCGGCTGAGTGCCGGCGTAGCCGATGGCCTGCAACTCGTCGCGCACGCGCTTGCCGGCCATGTCGGTGGCGTCCAGCGCGGTGGCCAGCGGGAACTTGCCGGCGAACACGCCCGAGCCCATCATCACCGGCACAAAACGCGAGCCTTCCTCGTTGGTCCAGATGGCCAGCTCCAGCGGGGCTTCGGTCTGCAGGCCCTGGTCGTTGAGCGTGCGCATGATTTCCAGCCCGGCCATGACGCCGTAGCAGCCGTCGAACTTGCCGCCGGTGGGCTGGGTGTCGATGTGGCTGCCCGTCATCACCGGGGGCAGCGCGGGGTTGCGCCCCGCGCGGTGGCCAAAGATGTTGCCCACCTGGTCCACGCTGACGCTCAGGCCGGCGTCCTTCATCCAGCCCACCACGAGGTCGCGGCCTTGGCCGTCCAGGGCGGTGAGGGCGAGACGGCAGTTGCCGCCCTGTTCGGTGGCGCCAACGCGGGCCAGGTCCATCAGCGATTGCCAGAGGCGCTGGCCGTTGATTTTCAAAGGGGTGTCTGACATGGTGTGAGGAAGTTCAAAGGGCGGCCGCACGTTCGCGCTGCAGTTGCTGCGCGCGGGCACGGATGGCGGAGAGGGTTTCGCCGGGGGCGATGCCGTCGGCGTCGTAGCGGATCTCGATGAGGGCCGGCAGGCGTTCGCGTTCGGCAAAGGCCAGGGCGCGGGCGAACGCGGCTTCGAAGTGCGCGTTGTCGCTCACCACCTCACCGTGGCCCCGGTAGGCACCCACCAGGTGGGCGAAGTCCGGGTTGTCAAAGGTCAGCGCGATGGTGCGGCCGGGGAACTCGCGCTCCTGGTGGGCGCGGATGGTGCCCCACATGCCGTTGTTGAACACCAGCACGACGATGCCCAGGCGGTACTGCATGGCCACGCCCAGCTCCTGCAGGTTCATCTGGAAGCAGCCGTCGCCCGCGTAGCAGACCACCGGGCGCTGCGGGTCTTCCAGCTTGGCGGCGATGGCCGCCGGCAGGCCGTAGCCCATGCTGCCCACCGTGGGCGCGAGCGAGCTGCCAATGCCCTTGAACTGGCGGTAGCGGTGTGGGTAGAGCGCGTAGTTGCCGGCGCCCACGGTGATGCAGGCATCGGCCGGCAACACGGTGTTCACGTGGCAGGCGGCCTGGTCCAGGCTCATGGCGCTGGGCGAGGGCAGGGGTGCCAGCGTGGCGCGGTAGGCGGCGTTGGCGGCACGGGTGTGGGCGCCCCAGACGGGCGCACGCGTGGGTTGCAGGCTGGCCAGGGCATGGGCCATGCCGGCGTTGCTGGTACAAATGGCTTGCGCGGGCTGGAACACGCGGCCCAGCTCGCTGGGGTCGGCGTGCACGTGGATGAGCTGTTGGCGCGGGCGCGGGCTTTCGACCACGCTGTAGCCCTCGGTGGTGGCCTCGCCCAGGCGCGCCCCCAGGGTCAGCAGCAGGTCGGCGTTGCGCACGCGCTGGCGCAGGTCGTCGTGCATGCCCCAGCCCACGTGGCCGGCAAAGTTGGGGTGGCGCTGGTCAAAACACTCCAGCCGCCGCCACGACACGCCCACCGGCAGGTCGAAGCGTTCGGCAAAGCCTTGCACCTGGGCCAGGGCCTCGGCTGTCCAGCCGCTGCCACCCACCAGCAGGAAGGGGTTGTGGGCGGCTTCGAGGCGTTCGCGCAGCGTGTCCAGATCGGCCGCGCCCGGGCGTGTCAGCACGCGGGTGTAGGGCGGCAGGTCGGGCACCTGGGCCGTGCCCCACAGCGTGTCTTCGGGCAGGGCCAGCACCACCGGGCCAGGGCGGCCGCTGGTGGCCACGCTGAAGGCGCGGGCGATGTACTCGGGAATGCGGTCGGTGCGGTCGATCTGCGCCACCCACTTGGCCATCTGGCCGAACATGCGGCGGTAGTCGATTTCCTGGAAGGCTTCGCGTTCGTAGAAGTCGTTGCCCACCTGGCCCACGAACAGGATCATGGGGGTGGAGTCCTGGAAGGCGGTGTGCACGCCGATGCTGGCGTTGGTGGCGCCGGGGCCGCGGGTGACGAAACAGATGCCGGGCTCGCCGGTGAGCTTGCCGTGCGCCTCGGCCATGTAGGCGGCGCCGCTTTCCTGGCGGCAGACCACGGCCTGGATGGCGTCCTGGTGTTCGTTGAGCGCGTCGATGCAGGGCAGGTAGCTTTCGCCGGGCACCAGGAAAACGCGGCGCGCGCCGTGGTGGCGCAGCTGCTGGATGAGGATCTGGCCGCCGTTGCGTGCGGCCGGGAGGGTTTGGCTTGGGGACATGTGGAAGAGGGCTTCAGGCAAGGGCAACGCTGGCGCCGACGGGGCTCCAGTGTTTGCCGGGGATGGCGGCGATGAGGCGCTGCGTGTATTCGTTCTGCGGGCGGTCAAACACTTCGGCGGGTGTGCCGTGTTCGACGATGCGGCCCTTGTGCATGACGACGATCTGGTGGCAGACTTGGGCCGCCACGCGCAGGTCGTGGGTGATGAAGATCATGGCCAGGTTCAGGCGCTGCTGGATGTCTTGTAGGAGCTGGAGAACCTGGGCCTGCACCGATACGTCGAGTGCCGACACCGACTCGTCGGCCACCAGCAGTTGGGGCTCCAGCGCCAGGGCGCGGGCGATACCGATGCGCTGGCGCTGGCCACCTGAAAAGGCGTTGGGGTAGCGGTCGAAGGCGGACTCGTCCAGCTCCACCAGGCGCAGCAGTTCGCGGGCCTTGCGCTCGGCCTCGGCGTAGGGCACGCCGTTGGCCACCGGGCCGTCGGTGATGCTGCGGCCCACGGTGTGGCGCGGGTTGAGCGAAGCAAACGGGTCCTGGAAGATCATCTGCAACTGCTGGCGCATGGGCCGGAACTGCGCTTGCGTCAGCGGGGCGATGTCGGTGCCGTTGAAGATGAGTTCACCACCGTCGATATCGGTCAGGCGGAGCAGGCATTTGCCAATGGTGGACTTGCCCGAACCCGATTCGCCGACGATGCCCAGCGTCTGGCCCCGGCGCACCTGGAAGCTCACACCGTCCACCGCGTTGACCACACGCTTGCGCACGAACAGGCCGCGCTCGGTGACGTAGGTCTTGCGCAGGTTTTTCACCTCCAGCACCACCGGGTCGGTATTGGCTTCTTCGGCGGCGAGGTTTCCGTCGCGGTGTGGCACGGCGGCGATGAGGCGCTGGGTGTAGGGGTGTTGCGGGCGGTTGAGCACCTGCTCGGCTGTGCCCTGTTCTACCAGCACGCCTTTTTCCATCACCGCCACGCGGTCGGCGATGTCGGCTACCACGCCGAAGTCGTGGGTGATGAACATCACGCCCATGCCCATGCTGGCCTGGATGCGCTTGATCAGCGACAGGATCTGGGCCTGGGTGGTCACGTCCAGCGCCGTGGTGGGCTCGTCGGCGATCAGGATGGCCGGCTCCAGCGCCAGCGCCATGGCGATCATCACGCGCTGGCGCTGGCCGCCCGAGAGGCGGAAGGGGTAGGCATGCTGGAGCGTGGACGGGTCGGGCAGGCCCACGAAATGCAGCAGCTCCAGCACGCGCTGCTGGCGCGCCGGACCGGGGTAGGCGCCGTGCACGGCGAGCACCTCGGCGATCTGGTCGCCCACGCGCATCAGCGGGTTGAGCGCCGACATGGGTTCCTGGAACACCATGCCGATGTCTTTGCCGCGCAGTGCCAGCAACTCGTCTTCGCGCAGCTGCAGCAGGTCGCGCCCCTTGAACAGGATGCGCCCGGCCTGTGGCTTGAGGTAGCTGGGCAGCAGGCCCATGATGGCGTTGGCGCTGATGGACTTGCCCGAGCCGGACTCGCCCACGATGCACAGGATTTCGCCGGCGCGCAGGTCGAAGGACAGGTCCTTGACGGCGTGCGCGCGGTCACCCCCGGTGGGCAGGGCCACGGTCAGCTGCTCGATGCGCAGCAAGGGGGTGTCGGTGGCGGTTGGGGAGGGAGAGGTGGTCATGGTTCATTCCCCCCGCTTGCGCAGTTGTGGGTTCATGGCGTCGTTTAAGCCTTCACCGATGAGGTTGATGGCCAACACGGTGAGCAGGATGGCGATGCCGGGCAACACGCTCATCAGCGGTGCTTCGCGCAGCATGGTGCGCGCGGCGCCGATCATGAAACCCCAGCTCATGAGGTTGCGGTCACCCAGGCCCAGGAAGGACAGCGAAGACTCGGTGAGGATGGCGGTAGCGATCATCAGCGAGGCCGTCACGATGATGGGCGACATGGCGTTGGGCAAGATTTGCGTGAAGATGATGCGCGCCGGCTTCTGGCCGATGACGATGGCCGCCTGCACGAACTCGCGCTGCTTGAGCGAGAGGAATTCACTGCGCACCAGGCGCGCCACCGGCGGCCACGACACGATGGCGATGGCGCCCACGATGGAGTAGATGGAAGGCGTGAAGATGGCCACCAGCACCACGGCCATGGCGAGCTGCGGGATGGTCTGGAAGAATTCGGTGAAGCGCATCAGCAGGTCGTCGATGCGCCCCCCATAGAAGCCCGCCAGGGCGCCGATGAGGATGCCGAAGATCACCGCCGCCAGGGTGGACACCACACCCACCAGCAGCGACACGCGCGCGCCGTAGGCCAGGCCAGCGCCCAGGTCGCGGCCCAGCATGTCGGTGCCCAGCGGGTAGTCGGCGTTGCTCAGGGGTTTGAGCAGGGGCTCGGCCACCATGGACCAGGGCGACTCCTCGTACCAGACCGAGCACAACAAGGCCGTGAGGATCACCAGGCACAGGATGACCAGGCCCAACAGCGCGCCTTTGTTGGCGGCAAAACGGTGCATGAATTTTTTCACTTCAGGCTCCCAATTCGATGCGGGGATCGACCAGGCGGTAGACCAGGTCGGTGATGAGGTTGAACAGCACGACCATGGTGGATGTGACGAGGAACACGCCCAGCAGCAGCTGGTAGTCGCGTTGCATGAGGGCGTCGAACATGAGGCGGCCGATGCCGGGCCAGCCGAAGACGGTTTCGGCCAGCACCGCGCCGCCGGCCATCTGGCCGAGCTGGATCCCGGCGAAGGTGACCACCGGCAGCATGGCGTTGCGCATGACGTGGCGACGGATCACCTGGCCGGCTGGCACGCCTTTGGCGCGTGCGGTCTTGATGAAGTCCATGCCCATCACCTCCAACATGGAGGCTCGTGCCAGGCGGGCGTACACCGCCATGAAAAAGCAGCCCAGCGACACCACGGGCAGCACCAGGTGGGCGCTGATGTCGGCCACGCGGTTCCAGCCGGTGAGGCCGGCGCCCACGCTCTCCATGCCAAAGGCCGGCAACCAGCCCAGGGTGACGGAAAACAGGATGACCATCAACAGCGACAGCCAGAACAGGGGCGTGGCGTAGAAGATCAGCGAGACGGACATGATCAGGCTGTCGAGCCAAGTGTGGCGGTTGGTGTAGCGGCTGCGCGCGGCGAACACGCCCAGCAGCCCCCCCACCAGCAGCGAGAAGACAAAGGCCAGCGCCATCAGCAGCAGGGTGGCGGGCAGGCGCTCGGCGATGAGGTCGAGCACGGGCAGGTTGTTGCGGTAGGAAAAGCCCAGGTCCAGCTGCAGGATGCCTTTGACGTAGAGCCACAACTGCACCCACAGCGGCTGGTCGAAGCCGAATTGCTGGCGCAGTTGTGCCAGGTAGGCGGGGTCGGCCGATGCCGCCTCGCCGGCCATGATGGCGGCGGGGTCGCCCGGGGCCAGGCGGATGAGCAGAAAGTTGAAGACCACCACGCCCAGGATGACGAAGAAGGCCTTGCCCAGTCTGGCAATGAGGAAAGAGATCAGTTTCACGTTACAGCGCCTCGGTGTGCAAGGCGCAGCTTGACCCGGGCCGCGCTCGCAACGCGCGGCCGGGAGCTGCGATCGGGAGAGGGGGCCCGCGCGTGGCGGGCCGTCGGGGGCTTACTTCTTCTCGATGTAGACGTCGTCGAAGGTCTCGTTCAGGCCGATGCCGGTCTTCACCAGGTTCTTCACGTTCTTGGGATAGAAGGTGGCGTATTCGATTTCGAACAGCACGCCGTTGGCCACTTCGTTCATCAGAATGGTCTGCACTTCGGTGTACAGCTTCTGGCGAAGTTCGGGCGTGCGCGCGGCGGCGGCCGTGGCGAACAGCTCATCGACCCGCTGGTTCTTATAACCCTGGTTGTTGACGAAGGGCGAACCTTTCACCGCGTTGGTCGACAGGAAGTGGCGTGCCACGCCCAGCGCCGGGTCACCGTACTGGTAAGTGAAGTTGAAGGTGAGGTCGAAGTCGAAGTCGCCCGAGCGTTTGGCCCAGCCGCCGGCATCGGCCGGATCGATCTGCACCTTGAAGCCGATCTGCTCCAGGCTCTGCTTGGTGTACTCGGCCAGGCGTTCCCAGGCCGAGCCGTAGGGGAAGGACAGCAGCTTGATCGGCGTGGCGCCGACGTTGACGCCCGATTCCTGGATCAGCGCGCGTGCCTTCTTCAGGTCGTAGGCGTATTGCGGCAGGTTTTTCTCGTGGTACAGCGTGGTGGAGGCGATGGGGCTGGTGGCGACCTTGCCCATGCCGAAGAAGATGTTGTCCACGATGAACTTGCGGTTGATGGCGTGCATCACCGCCTGGCGCACCTTCACGTTGTCGAAGGGGGGCTTGCGCTGGTTCATGCTCATGAAGGCCAGCGGCGCGTACATCTCCCAGCCCTTGGTCGTCATCTCGACGTTGGGCAGGGCGCGCAGGCGCTTGACGTCCACGTTGTCCACGTCGCCACCGCGCAGCAGTTGCACGTCGCCCTTCTCAAAGGCCACGGCGCGCGAGGCCGCATCGGGGATGACGCGGAACACGATCTCGTCCAGGTAGGGCTGGCCCTTTTTCCAGTAGTCGGGGTTGCGGCTGAGCACGATGTGCGACCCCTTCTTCCATTCCTTGAACTTGAAGGGGCCGGTGCCGATGGGGGTCTGGTTGGCGGGGTTGGTGCGGTAGTCGGTGCCGTCGTAAATGTGCTTGGGCACCATGGGCATGTTGTCCACCACGAACAGGCTCATGAAGGGCGAGAAGGCTTCCTTCAGTTTGAACTCGACGGTGTTGTCGTTGAGTGCGGTGACCGAGTCGATGTACTTGGTGATGACCAGGCGCGCACGCGGGTGGACTTCACGCAGGAACTTGTCCACGCTGAACACCACGTCGGCGGCGCTGAAGGGCTTGCCGTCGTGCCACTTGACGCCGCGTTGCAGCTCGAAGGTGTAGGTCAGGCCGTCGCTGGAGGTTTTCCACGACTTGGCCAGCGAGGGCTGGGGCTTGAGCTGGGCGTCGTAGGTCAGCAGGCTTTGGTAGATCTTGCCCGCCACGTACTGCGTGGGGGCCTGCTGGTTCAGGCCCAGCATGAGGATGGGGGGCTCTGGCTGGACGATGGCGGTCAGCGTGCCGCCAGGCGTTTGGGCCAGGGCGGTGGCCGAGCCGAACAGGGCGGCGGCAACCGCCAGCACGGCACCCGCCTTGCGGAAGGTGGAACGGGCCATGGTTTGTGTCATCGGGTTCTCCGGGAGGTTGAAGAAAGCAGGCGCGAGGCCAAGAGGGGGATGGCAAAAGGGGTCCGGCAGGAACGGCACCGGTGTGCCGTAGCAAGCAGGCGCGGGCTCACATGTCCTTGTCTTCGCTGGCGTCCAGGCCGAGGCGGCTGCTGATGCCCAGGAGGTGGTCGCGCATGGCGCGCCGAGCGGCAGCAGGCTGGCGCTTTTTCAGTGCGCGCAGCAGGGGCAAGTGTTCGTTGTGAGCGACTTCCCACACCTCGCCGTAGACGAAGTGCTGGTTGAGCTTGTTGAAGATGGCGCTGTTCTCGCTCAGGGTCCACAGGTGTTGCACGGTGGAGGCCAGGGCGACGTTGCCGCAGGCTTCGGCGATCAGCAGGTGCAGGCGGTCGTTGTGCTTGAACGGCTGCTGGGAGCCGGGCAGGGCCATGGTGGCTTCTTCCATGGCCAGGAGCTGTGCGTCGGTGGCGTAGCGCGCGGCGAGTTCGGCGCAGTGAGGCTCCACCAGCAAGCGGGCTTGCAGCAGGTCGGCGGCACCCACGTCCAGCGGCATGGGCAGAGGGGTGCCGGGACCGGGCGTTTCGTTCAGCGTCAGACGGGCTTCGGGGCCGGTCACATAGACGCCGCTGCCCACCCGCACATCCACCCAACCTTCGATTTCCAGCGCAATCAGGGCTTCGCGCACCGAAGGGCGGCTGACCTGCAGCATCTCGGCCAATTCGCGTTCGGCCGGCAGGCGTTCGCCCGTGCGGTAGCTGCCGGCACGGATCTTGTCCTTGATCTGGTTGGCAATCATCCGGTAGAGGCGGGCGACGCTGACGGGTTGGAAGGTGCTCATGGTTGGCGGGTGTTGTTTGGTAGCCTAGTGGCCAAGTGGTAAGGCCAATTTGGCCAAAAAAAAGGAGTTAGGTCATCAGGGTTACTACTGGGTTTTGGTCCAAGCGAAATGTGTGCCAATCGTGCGCAAGTGGCGAGTCGCGTGGCTTGGAGTCAGTGGCCATGCGGGTTGTGGTGGTTTGAAGGTGGGTGGACTGCCCGCGGGTGGAGGTGTGTTTGTTGCACCAAATGTGATGGGTTTGCACCACATCGGTGCGCTGTTTCGGGCCATCACGGGGTGGCCAGTTCAGGTCCAGCGTTGACCGTTGGCGCTCAGGCGGCTATGGTTACATGTTGCGTTCTGCGCCGCCATGCCCACACCTTCGTCCCCGCCACACCCCACGCCAACCCGCTCAGGCGACGATGCCGAGCTTGGGCGCTCGTCGCATTGGGTGGTTCAAATGAACCACATCAACCGCACCTGGTCATGGGCGGTGTTGGGTGCGCTGGCGGGCTTGCACCTGTGGCCGGCGGCGCCCGGGATCTGGGTGTGGGGGGCGCTGGTCCTGCAGTTTTTGCTGTACCCGCAGTTGGCCTACCTGCAGGCGCGGCGCGCGCCCGAGCCCTTGGCGGCGGAGATACGCAACATGCTGTTCGACTCCCTGGCCCTGGGCGTCTGGTCGGCGGCCATGGGCTTTCCTCTGTGGATCGCGTTCCTGTTCGGTATC
Organism: Burkholderiaceae bacterium; assembly: GCA_036279795.1. Taxonomy (GTDB): domain Bacteria; phylum Pseudomonadota; class Gammaproteobacteria; order Burkholderiales; family Burkholderiaceae_C; genus Hydrogenophaga. The sequence goes on from DASUIK010000186.1 coordinate 18,076, forward strand.
GGGCCTTGCATCAACCTTGTGGCCTTCCAGGGCGGGCGCGGGGTGCTCAAGGCCTTGTCCGTGCACCTGCTGGGCATGGCGCTGGTGTGGCTGGTGGCCGGTTGGCGGTTTGAGCCCCACACCAGCCTGCCCGTGTCCGTGTTGTCCATCGTGTGCCTGTCGGCCTACCTGGTGGTGTACGGGCTGAGCGCGCACGCACGGGCCGTCAAGTTGCACCAGGTGCGCGAGCGTCTGCACCGCAATGAAAAAGCGCTTCAAGCGCAGCTCGACGAAATTCGCCTGTTGCAAAACCAGCTCAAGGATCAGGTAGACCGCGACCCGTTGACCGGTCTGTTCAATAGGCGCCACCTGGCCGCCACCATGGACCGCGAGCTCGCACGTTGCGCGCGCGACGACGCGCCCATCAGCGCGATCATGATCGACATCGACCACTTCAAGCAGATCAACGACACCCATGGCCACCCAGTGGGTGACGAGGTGCTCAAGGCCGTGGCCGCTGTGTTGGCGCAGAGCCTGCGGGCTGGCGACATTGCCTGCCGATACGGGGGCGAGGAGTTCCTGTTGTTGCTGCCGGGCACAGCGCTGGAAACCGCGAAAGCCCGCGCTGAGAGCATGGTGCATCGCGTGGCAGAGCTGCGCTTGCAGGTGCAGGAGCTGGCCCTGGAGGTGCAGGTGTCGGCGGGTGTGGCCGAGGCACCACTGAATGCCACCGACGCGGCGACGTTGATCCAGCAGGCCGATGCCGCGCTCTACCGAGCCAAGGCGGCGGGCCGCAACCGTGTGAACGCAGGCCACTGAGGGCCACGCCGGTTCTGCACCCGTTGCGGCGGGTGTGTCAGTGCAGCACGAGCACTGGCAGCTTGCTGCGCGAGATGATGGACTTGGTGTGCGAGCCAAACACGAACTCGCCCAGTGGGCCGCGCCCGTGGGTCACCATCACGATCATGTCGCAGCCGGTTTTTTCGGCTTCTTCCATGATGGCGTTGTCGACCGAGTAGGCGGTCACGTGCGAGGCAATGAATTCGACACCGGCCGCTTTGGCGCGCTGTTCAAACTGGTCCAGCAACGCTTTGGCATGGGCCTCGTTCTGGGCTTCGTGGGTTTTGATGCGTTCGGTGGCGGCGTGTGCATCGGGCGTGACGACCGACAAGGGCAGGTCGGGTTCGACCACAAAGCCATTGATGGCAGCGCCCAGCTGCTTGGCCAGGGCGATGCTGCCGTCCATGGCACGGTGCGACAGTTCGGAACCATCGACAGGAACAAAAAGCTTCTTGTACATGTTGTCTCCAGGGGGGCCGGCATGTCGGCGCCGGCGGTTGAATACAAAGCCTGAATCAGTGTCGCTCAAGGCCAGCGGCCCGGCTTTGTGGATGCTACGTACCGGGGCGCGCTCCGGAGGCGCGTTTGATGTCCCGCAACATGAACAGGTACAGGCTCTCGACCTTGTCACGCGCCCAGGGCGTTTTGCGCAGGAACTTGAGGCTGGAGGAGACGCTGGGGTCGCTGGCAAAACAGCGCACGGGCACGCGTTCGGCCAAGCCGGCCCAGCCGTAATGTGCCACCAACGCCGTGACGATGGCCTCCAGCGTCACGCCGTGCAAGGGGTTGCGTGGCTGGGTTTGCGCGGGTGGTGGTGAGCTGGGGTTCATACGGGGGTGAAAGGCCAAGGCATCAATGGTGTTGCGCAGTTTACGCGTCGGGCTGACGTATCACCATCGTCGCACTGGGGGCGCAGCTTCGTGGTCAATCAGACTGGATCGGTCTTTTTGGGCGCGGTAAAGCCCTTAGGCCGCCAAGATCGGTTCGTTCACCATGACAACGCGATTGCGGCCGGCGTGTTTTGCCTGATAAAGCGCCATGTCGGCGCGGGCCAGCAGTTGGTCAAACGTGGTGTCTGCTTTGCTGACGGCACTCACCCCCACACTGACGGTGCATGAGCAGCCGGCTGTATCGGTGACCATGGTCTGTGCGGCAGCACGAACCCGTTCCCCAAGGTCGAGCGCCGTGGCTCCATCTGTGACCGGCAGCAAAACCAGAAACTCTTCGCCGCCGTAACGTGCCAGCAGGTCGGTCTTGCGCAGGGGTTGGCGCAGCGTCGAGGCCAGGCGTTTGAGAACCTGATCGCCCACCAGATGCCCATGGCGGTCATTGATCTGCTTGAAGTGATCGATGTCGAGCATCAGCACGGCAAACGGATGCTCGTGTCGCTGCCAACGCAACAGCTCTTGCTCTCCTGCGAGTTGCAGCACGCGCCGATTCAACGCGCCTGTCAGACTGTCAAAGGTCGCCATGTGCTCGAACTCTGCGCGAACACGTTCGCTTGCCATGAGCAGGACGCCCAGGAGGAACAACAGCACCATGAAACTGAAGCTGATGAAATAAGCGTTGTGGATGACTGAGGTGGTGAACCGATGGGCGTGCGGGTCATCGAGCCAAAAAGCCGACACAAAACGCGCTGCGAAGATGATCGTTTGCAAGCCCATCACGATCAGCGTGAACTTGGCCGCGAAACCTTGTCCTTGCCGCAAGAGGATGCGAGTGTGCGCGGCAAACAGCACTGTCAGCGTCGCGGTGAAAATCGCCACCCGCACCTGGTAGTCGGGTCGAAACAGCGTGAAGAACGCCAGTCCAGCCAGGCTGATGGCCCCAAGGCCAGCCCATCGGCGCCAGCTGATACGCTGATCGTAAAAGTGCTGCGTGCCGAAGTACATGAGGGCGCTTGACGTCAGTGCCAAGCCGTTGCCGCAGATGGTGGCGAAGCCTGGTGGCATCAGACGTTCTGAGCCATAGAAGACGGCGGCCAGCATACCCAACAGCGCGCCCAGCCCCCACAGCCCCATCCCTTTGATGGCTGAAGGAAAGTTGTGCCGCATGCCCAGGATGACGATGCCCATGACGACGCACATCAGCCCTGTCATGAAGTTGATGGTGCGCAGGTCAATTCCAGACATAGATGCTATTTTATTGAGATTTAAGTTATCAAAAATAACAATATTGGTCTCCTGTAGCCCTGGCTGATTTACACAAATAGCGCCGCAAACCCTGCACACCGGGACCAATCGTCATGATCGACAGCGGCGTGCGAGAGGGCGTAAAGAAAAAGCCCATTGCGTGAAACAATGGGCTTGATGGAGTAAAACTGTTGCTGTGGGGAGGCTACTTGCGCTTCCGGCGGAGGTCATCCATCAACGCCAGGCCTGCAGCTTCGACCGTGCTCTTTGGGTTGGCGCGGCAGAAGTTGTCGACCGACAAAAAGGCCTGGCTGGCCGAGGTGAGGGTGCCCAGCAGGTCTTTGGTGGGGGTGCCGGCGCGGTCAGCGGCGACGTTGAGACCCGACAGGAAGCCCATCAACCACAGCTTTTTGGGGGCATTGGGCTGCACAAACCATTCGCTGCAACCGGGATCGCCGAAGGTGGTGGAGGGTTGGGCCATAAGAGGGCCACTGGCCACTAGCAGGCCACAGGCAATGAGGTTTTTGAGTGTCATGGTGGCAGGAGCCGGTGCGACATGGCCAGAAACGACAAAGCCCGGCAGAACCGGGCTTTGTCGTTTGTTTTTTGGTGGCGCTTCACGGACTCGAACCGCGGACCTGTGGATTATGATTGCAGACGCTGTCGCAGACTGCTTCCAAAATTCAACAACTTACGCCATCTGTTTTTAACGGTCAGCAAAATCCTTGCGATGCTTAGCAGAGTTTGCCCCAAAACCGTGCGAAGCAGCGTGTTCGGCCACCGTTGGCACAGCGTGGGGAGTGTGGTTGTCGTGTTTCACGACAGTGCCAGCACGGCTGAATCAGCGTTTGAAACCTTCTCGCAACGCACCACTGGCAGCTTCCAGTGCCGTGTCCAGTTCACCAGCATCAACAGCGGACCGGATCAGTTCCAGCGTGGGCACAAGGTCCGCAACGCTGGCGATTTCAACGGCAGACTTGCCCTTGGCCAGATCGATCACCTTGGCACCGTAACGGATGTTCAGTGCCAGCTTGCCGTTGTCAGTCTGGAACCACCACGGCTTGAGTCGCTTGACCTGTTCCACTGTGCGGCGTTCGCCGGTCTCAGCGTTCTTCACCGTGCGTGAGCGGGTGACGCTGTGCGTGGTGCCATCGTGCTGTGCCTGGGCAAGCTGAATCTGTTCACCAATGCGTTTGATCAGCTTGTTGCGGCGGATTTGTGCCGGGGACAATTGACTAGGCTTGCGGGTGGTGGTCAGCTTGAGTGATGCGAGCGTTGCCATGTGCTTGGTCCTTCAAAAAGTTTGTAAGCACAGGCAAGTATGTGATCGGCACTGGAATCACGCGACCGGTATCCGGCCAGAGTGGCGGGGCATCGTGGCGGATTGACGGCGGTGGCAGATTGACGGACGAAAAAAAGCCAGCACGGGGCTGGCTCTTTTGGTGGCGTCACGGCGTTTAGACCACAACAGGTGGTTGCAGGCCGCCCAGGTTACGGATGACCTCGTTGATCGCGGTTTCCACAGTATCGTCAAAATCACGGAAACCGCGACAACTTGCAATCAGTGCCCGCCATGTTAATTTCCACCGAATTCTGACCCACCGTTTCCATCCAATATTGACCCACCCTGGATAGAGCCCTGAGGGGCTCACGGTGTGGATAACTTCTTGGGTTTTGACTCCTTCTTGATGGGTTGAGCAGAGCTGTTCTTGAACCGGTAGCTGTCGTT
>DASUIK010000187.1:0-19502 GCA_036279795.1 Burkholderiaceae bacterium
GCCAGACACAACGGCTTGTTCCATTTGCTCGTTTTCCTCAAAAGTGATCAGGGTGCCGGAGGAGGCTTCCTCGGCCAAATCGATGTCCCAGGGGGTGAAGCTGGACAGGACGCGCAGCGGCACCTTGTACTTGCCGGCGAACTCCACCGAGCGGATCTGCAACACCTTGGAGCCCATGCTGGCCATCTCCAGCATTTCCTCGAAACTCACGCGGTGCAGGCGGCGCGCCTCGGGCACGACGCGTGGGTCGGTGGTGTAGACGCCATCCACATCGGTGTAGATCAGGCACTCGTCGGCCTTGATGGCGGCGGCCACGGCCACGGCCGAGGTGTCGCTGCCGCCACGGCCCAAAGTGGTCACGTTGCCCGTGCCGTCGATGCCCTGGAAGCCGGTGATGATCACCACCTTGCCTGCGTCCAGGTCGGCGCGCACGCGCTGGTCTTCGATGGACTCGATGCGGGCCTTGGTGTAGGCGCTGTTGGTCTTGATGGGCACTTGCCAGCCGGCATAGCTCACCGCCTGCATGCCTTCGGCCTGCAGCGCAATGGCCAGCAGCGCGGACGATGCTTGCTCGCCGGTGGCGGCAAGGGCGTCGAGTTCGCGGCTATAGGCGGCGCTTTGCTGGCTGGGGGCCAGCTCTTTGGCCAGGGCCAGCAGGCGGTTGGTCTCACCGCTCATGGCGCTGGGCACCACCACCATCTGGTGGCCGGCGCGGTGCCATTTGGCGACGCGTTTGGCGACGTTGCGGATGCGCTCGGTGGAGCCCATGGAGGTGCCACCGTACTTGTGAACTATCAGTGCCATTGGGTGATGGAAGCGGTGAGGGAGACGGGTTGTCTGAGGCGTTGAGCCTTGCACTGCGCAGAACCGCGCAAAACCTGTCAATTATAGCCAGCGCCCCTGGGAAGACACGCAGCAGCGGCTCGCGCGCAACCGAGCCTCAGGGCTCGAAGCGCAGCACATGGCCCCGGGCCACCTTGAGACGGATGTGATGGCCTCGCGTGGTACACGCCGCGATTTGCCGCAGCAGCTCGGTCATCTGCGCCTCGCTCGGTACCGCCTGCCAGCCCATACGCAGCCAATGGCGCAGAAGGTTGGCCTGCCGCTCCGCCGACAGCAAGCGCAAACGCGCAATCTGGGGACGCTGGCCAACGGCAAGCAGGTCTTCGGCAGCGACCTCGTCCAGCAAGCTTTGCGCCTGTGCCGCATGGCGGGCGCTGCGCGCCAGGGTGGCCTGGTAGGCCGGAAACTGGGCCCGCCACACCGGCAAGAGGTGCTGCCGGATGCGGTTGCGGGTGAAACGGGTGTCGGCGTTGGTGGGGTCGTCGATGAAGGGCTGACCGCTGGCGTGAAGCCAGGCACGCAAAGCCAAACCGTCCACCGACAAAATGGGACGACCGAAGGTCATGCCGTGGCGCTCGAAGCGTTCGGGCATGGAAGCCAACCCGGGCAGGCCGGCACCCCGGCTCAGCGCGAGCATCAGCGTCTCCACCTGGTCGTCCGCGTGCTGGGCCAGCCAGACTTGATGGCAGGCCTGCTCGGTGGCCAGTGCAGCCAAACAACGGTAGCGAGCACGCCGCGCCGCATCTTCCGGGCTCTCGCCAGGCGCATGGCCTGCTGCGACACGCTGACTCGCGAAGGGAATGGCGCGGGCCTCGCAGAAGGCACGCGCATGCGATTCGAAGTGGTCGGCTGCGGCCTGCAGGCCGTGGTGCACATGCAAGGCCACCACCTGCCCTGGGCACAACGCATGTGCCGCCAACAAAAGCGCTGTGGAGTCAGCCCCACCGCTGAAGGCCACGGCCCAGCGCTTTAGCGACAGGAATGCGGGCTCGGCCGCCAACCAGGCCGCCAGCGGGGCGGCACACGGGTTGGCAGGCGCGGCGGCACTCACCGCTTGCCGTCGGCCTTGCTGTCTGCCTTGGTGTCGGTGAAACGGCCGTAGCCGTCCAGACGGTTGTGGCGGCGCTCGATGAGTTCCTTGACCTTGAGGTCGGCCACTTGTCGGTAGGCGTCACCCAGCGCGCGTTTGAGGAAAGACGCCATCTGCTTGGGGTCGCGGTGGGCACCGCCCACCGGCTCGTTGACGATCTTGTCGACCAGACCCAGGGCCTTGAGGCGGTGGGCGGTGATGCCCAAAGCATCGGCCGCGTCCGAGGCCCGCTCGCTGGTTTTCCAGAGGATGGACGCACAACCCTCGGGGCTGATCACCGAGTAGACCGAGAACTGCAGCATCAGCACCTGATCGGCCACCGAAATGGCCAGCGCACCGCCCGAGCCCCCTTCCCCGATGATGGTGGAGATGATGGGCACTTCGAGTTGCGCCATCTCGAAAATGTTGCGGCCAATGGCTTCGGACTGACCACGTTCTTCGGCGTCGATGCCGGGGTAGGCACCGGGTGTGTCGACGAAGGTGAACACCGGCAGCTTGAACTTTTCGGCCAGCTTCATGAGCCGCAAGGCCTTGCGGTAGCCTTCGGGCTTGGTCATGCCAAAGTTGCGCAGGCCGCGCTCTTTCGTATCGCGACCTTTTTGCTGGCCCAGCACCATGCAGGGCTGGCCGTTGAAGCGGGCCAGGCCACCCACGATGCTCAGGTCGTCAGAAAAATGGCGGTCACCGTGCAATTCGACAAAGTGGGTGAAGATGTCACGCACATAGTCCAGCGTGTAAGGCCGGTCGGGGTGGCGGGCGATCTTCGTGATCTGCCAAGGGGTCAGATCGCTGTAGATGTCTTTGGTGAGTTGCTGGCTTTTTTTGCTCAGCTGCTCAATTTCTTCCGAGATGTCGACCGCCGATTCGGTCTGAACGTAACGCAGTTCTTCGATCTTGGATTCGAGCTCGGCGATGGGCTGCTCGAAATCCAGAAAATTCTTCTTGGCCAAGGTTTCACTCCTTTGGGCGGTGTTCTTGCGGCTGGCGCGGGGTGGCTTAATAAGCCACGGGCAGGGGGTCCAGCGAGCGCCAAATATACCAAGTGGCGACGCTGCAATACGGTGACCATGCGGCGGCCACCTCGCGCGCATCGCTGCGGCTCACGGGCTCGCCTGAGAAGTAGGCCTGGCTGATGCCGTTGATCAGCCCGACATCGTCCAGTGGCAGCACGTTGGGGCGCATGAGGTGGAAGATCAAGAACATCTCGGCCGTCCAGCGGCCAATGCCGCGGATGGCAATCAGCTCCGCGATGATGGCGTCGTCGTCCATGCCGGTCCACTGATCGACATGTACCGCGCCATTGTCGAAGTGCAGCGCCAGGTCCACCAGGTACTCCACCTTGCGGGCGCTCAGGCCAGCGGCGCGCATGTCGTCCACCTTGAGCTTGAGCACATTGGCGGGCACCATCTTGGAAGGCAGCTTCTCGAAACGCTCCCACACCGACTGCGCGGCCTTCACCGAAATCTGCTGACCCACGATGCTGCGTGCCAGGGTGGTGAAGGCATCGCCGCGCGATTGCAGTGTGGCCCCCGGAAACTGCGGGATGAGTTTTTTCATCACGCGGTCGCGTTTCATGAGGTGCTTGCAGGCGTCGGCCCAGTAGCTCGGCGCGTTGGCGGGCATGGGCAAAACGGTGGTGGCCATCAAGCACGCTCCCAGGTGGTGCCAGCGGCGCTGTCCTTGAGCACGATGCCCTGCTCCAGCAACACCTTGCGGATGCGGTCGGCTTCGGCAAAGTTCTTGCTGGCTTTGGCGGCCGCACGCTCGCCAATCAGCCCCTGGATGGCGGCTTCGTCCAGCCCGGCACCCGCCTGCAAAAACGCTTTGGGGTCACCTTGCAACAGGCCCAACGTACCGCCCAATGCCTTGAGCAAACCAGACAGTTCGGGTGAGCGGGTTTTGTTCACGTCGCCAGCCAGCTCGAACAACACCGACACGGCTTCAGGCGTGCCGAAGTCCTCGTCCATCGCGGCCTGGAACCGCGCCGCCTGCGGCTGCGCCCAGTCGATGCTCACCGCCACCGGCGGCACCGCATCCAACGTGGTGTAGAGGCGCTTGAGGCCGCTGCGCGCGTCGTCCAGGTGCACGTCGCTGTAGTTCAGCGGGCTGCGGTAGTGAGCGCGTGCCACGAAGAAGCGGATGGTTTCGGCATCGTACTTTTCCAGCACGTCGCGGATGGTGAAGAAGTTGCCCAGGCTCTTGGACATCTTCTCGTTGTCGATGTTGATGAAGCCGTTGTGCATCCACACGTTGACGAAGCGCTGGCCGGTGGCCCCTTCGCTCTGCGCGATTTCGGTTTCGTGGTGCGGGAACTGCAAGTCGGCACCGCCGCCGTGGATGTCGAAGGTCTCACCCAGCAAATCACAAGCCATGGCCGAGCACTCGATGTGCCACCCCGGGCGGCCAGGGCCAAATTCGCTGGCCCATTTGGCTTCTTCGGGCTCCTCGGGTTTGGCACTTTTCCAGAGCACGGGGTCCAGCGGATCGAGCTTGCCGTCGTCCACCGCCACGCGCTCACCGGCACGCAACTCATCGAGCGATTTGCCTGAAAGCTGACCGTAGGACGGGAACTTGCGCACCGCGTAGTTCACGTCGCCGTTGGCGCTGCGGTAGGCCAGCCCCTTGTGCTCCAGGCTGGCGATCATGGACAACATTTGGGGCACATAGTCGGTGGCGCGCGGGTCGTACGTGGGGCGCTCAATGCCCAGCGCATCGAAGTCGCGGTACATCTCGGCGATCATGCGGTCCGTCAGGCCGCGTATGGTCTCGCCATTGACCAGCGCGCGCTTGATGATCTTGTCATCAATGTCGGTGATGTTGCGAACAAATGTGACCCGCAGGCCACGGACACGCAGCCAGCGCTGCACGATGTCAAAGGCCACGGCGGAACGCGCATGGCCCACGTGGCACAGGTCGTACACGGTGATGCCACACACGTACATGCGCACGTGGCCTGGCTCGATAGGTGAAAACGGCTCAACGCGGCGCGTGAGCGTGTTGAAGATACGCAAACTCATGGAAAAAGGCTTGGGGGCAGGAGGGCCAAAGGTCCGCGAAAGGGGTGGACACAATGCGGACAGGATGCCGCTGCGAAGGCGCCAGGAGGGCCACGTGGCGCAACGGTACTGGACAGGCCCTCAGATACAATCCCGCCAGTATATCGACCCGCCCGGCAGCCTTGCGCCGGGCCCGAGTGTCACGCGGCACGATCCGCCACGGTTACCGCCAAGTCCACTGAGGCCTCCATGCTCCTGTCCGTGAATTCGAAACCCACCCCGTTTGTCTATCGTTCACTCGCCGCCGTACTGCTGGCGGGCAGTGCTGCGATGGCGACGGCACAAACCACCCCGCCCACCCAGAGCAGCGACTACGACAGCGTCAGCCGCATGGTGCGCGCCGGTCAGCTGGACCAGGCTCAGACCAAGGCCGAGCAGTACCTCGCGGGCAACCCCAAAGACCCGCAGATGCGCTTCCTCAAGGGCGTGATCCAGCAACAGCGCGGACAAGCGGAAGAGGCGCTGGCCACGTTCACTCAGCTGACGCAGGACTACCCTGAACTGCCCGAGCCGTACAACAACCTGGCCGTCATCCACGCCGCACAAAACCAGTACGACAAGGCGCGCATCGCGCTGGAAATGGCCGTGCGCACCAACCCCAGCTACGCCACCGCCCACGAAAACCTGGGTGATGTGTATGCGCGCCTTGCCGCCCAGTCGTATGGCAAGGCCCTGCAGCTTGACGGCGGCAACACTTCGGCGCCGGCCAAGCTCAAGGCGGTCAATGCCATGCTCACGCCGCCCGCCAAAAAAGCGATGCGCTGATACAGCCTCGATTTGCTCAACATATGCTGCGGCCGCCCCCGCAGCCGACGCGTTTTTATTCTTTCCGACAAGGACTCCCTCACCATGTCATTCCTCTCCCTCCGCCGCCGCAGCCTGGCTTTGATAGGCGGCACCGTGCTGGGTCTCGGTCTGGCCGTCGGCGCCCACGCCCAGTCGGCGCCTGCCAAAGTCAAGCTCAGCACCTCGATGGGCGACATCGTGCTTGAACTCAATGCCGAGAAGGCGCCCAAGACGGTCGAGAACTTCCTGCAGTACGTCAAGGACGGCCACTACGACGGCCTGGTGTTCCACCGCGTCATCCCCGGTTTCATGATCCAGGGTGGTGGCTTCAGCGCCGACATGCAGCAAAAGGCCACGCGCGCGCCCATCGTGCTGGAAGCCACCAATGGCCTCAAGAACGAACGCGGCACCATCGCCATGGCCCGCACCAACGTGCCGGACTCGGCCACCAGCCAGTTTTTCATCAACGTGGTGGACAACGCCATGCTCAACGCCACTGGCCCGGGCAACGGCTACGCCGTGTTCGGCAAGGTGACCGCCGGCATGGATGTGGTCGACAAGATCCGCGCCGTGCCAACCGGCAGCCGTGGCATGCACCGCGACGTGCCCACCACCCCCGTCACCATCCTCAAAGCCAGCCTGGAGAAATGAACATGGCCAACCCCCAAGTCGAACTGCACATCACCGGTCACGGTGTCATCACGCTGGAACTCGACGCTGAAAAAGCGCCCAAGTCCACCGCCAACTTCCTGGCCTACGTGGCCAGCGGCCACTACAACAACACCGTGTTCCACCGCGTGATCGACGGCTTCATGGTCCAGGGCGGCGGCTTTGAGCCCGGCATGAACCAGAAGCCCACGCAAGAAGCCATCGAGAACGAGGCCAACAACGGCCTGAAGAACAACAAGTACACCGTGGCCATGGCGCGCACCCAGGCGCCCCATTCCGCCACCGCGCAGTTCTTCATCAACGTGGCCGACAACGGCTTCCTCAACCACACCGCCCCCACCGCACAAGGCTGGGGCTACGCCGTGTTCGGCAAAGTGGTGGCGGGCACCGAGGTGGTCGATGCCATCCGCGCCGTCAAGACCGGCCGCAAGGGCTTCCACGACGACGTGCCGCTGAACGATGTGGTGATCGAAAAGGCCGTAGCGCTCTGATCCCCGCCACGCCTCGCGCCATGCCTGCAGCCCACGCTGTTGTGTCGCCAGGCTGGCGCGCGGTGGACCTGATCTCCGATCTGCACCTGCATTCGGCTGACCAGGCCACCTTTGAATGTTGGCGCCGCTACCTGCTGGCGCCCCAGCCTGAAGCCGAAGCGGTCTTCATCCTCGGCGATCTGTTTGAAGTCTGGTGGGGCGACGACGTGCTGGGCAGCACCGGCACGGGCGAAGCCGCCTTTCTGCGCGAATGCGCTGCCGTGCTGCAAAAAGCCGCCGGGCAACGGCCGGTGCACTTCCTGCACGGCAATCGCGACTTCCTGGTGGGCGAGCGTTTTTTTGCACACACTGGAGTTCGGGCACTCACCGACCCCAGCACCCTGCAGATGGACACACGCCGTTTCGTGCTGAGTCACGGTGACGCCTGGTGCCTCGCAGACACCGATTACCAACGCTTTCGCACCGAAGTGCGGACGGCCGCTTGGCAAAACCGCTTCTTGGCGCAACCTATCGCACAGCGCGAGGCCACCGCCCTGGCCTTGCGTCAGCAGAGCGAGGCCCGCAAACACAGCGGCGCCACCTACGCCGATGTGGACGGCCCCGCTGCCATCGCGGCCCTGGCTGAGCACCAGGCCAACGTTCTTGTGCATGGCCACACGCACCGTCCGGCCGACCATCAACTCGCGCCTGGCCTGGTGCGCCACGTGCTGAGCGATTGGGATGCGTTGGCATCGCCACCACGGGCCGAGGTCTTGCGCCTGCACGACGACGGCCGCGTGGAACGCCTTTCCCTGTTGCAATAAATGCGCGCGCCCTCAGGTGTGAGGCCATGACTTTGAACCTCTCACGCCTGTGGCGGCGTGTCCGGCAGCAAATGCCCATGTTGCGTCGCCAGGCAGACGCCATCCCCGACGGGCTGTGGCTGCACACCCTGGTACGCTTTCCCTTCCTCGCCGCCCTGCCTTTGCCGGAACAGCAGCGGCTGCGCGCCCTGAGCGCGCAGTTCCTGACCGACAAGGAATTCCATGGCGCCCATGGCCTGCACATCACCGACGACATCGCGTTGGCCATCGCCGCCCAGGCCTGCCTGCCCTTGGTGTACCTGCCTGGCCCAGGCCGTTGGCGGGACGACGCGCTGGGCTGGTACGACGACTTCGTGACCATCGTCGTGCACCCCGCCGAAGCCGTGGCAGTGCGCGAGGTCACCGACGGTGCGGGCGTGGTCCACCGCTACAAAGAAACCCTGCTAGGCGAAGCCATGGAGCGTGGCCCGGTGATGCTGAGCTGGCAGCACGTGGCGCAGGCCGGCGACACCACCGACCGTGGCCACAACCTGGTCATCCACGAATTTGCCCACAAGTTCGACATGCGGGGCAAGGCGCCCGGGCAAGGTGCCGATGGCTGCCCCGTGTTGCCGGCAGGCTTTCTGGGCCTGCGCAGCGGCACCGAAGCCCGCCGGCACTGGCGCACGGTGTTCGGCCACGAATACACGGCCTTCAAGGAGAAAGTGGTGATGGCGCAGCGCTTTGGCGAAGCGCTGCCCTGGCTGGACGCCTACGGCGCCCACTCGCCCGCCGAATTCTTCGCCGTGGCTTGCGAGGCCTACTGGGTCAGCCGCGAGCGCTTCGGGCAAGAGTTCCCGGAACTGCTGCGGCTGATGGACGGCTTCTTCAGGCCGTCCGCGAAGCTCAAGACTTCTTGAGCAGCGCCTTCAAGGCGGTTTGCAAGCGGCGGGCTGCGGTGGCGTCAAAGCCACTGGCCAGCACCTGCGCCGCATCCTGGCCCCAGGTCTGCGCCGGCGCGGCTTCGTTGCGCTTGGTCAGCAGCTGCAACTGGTACATGCGGCGCGCGCTGAGCTGATCGGCCGGCGTGGGCACATCGGCGGCGATTTCCAGACGCAACAGCGCGGTGGCCGCCTGCTCGCTCTGGCCGTTGCCAGCCTGCAGTGCCTGAACCCAGGCGCCCCGCACCGGCGCGGCCACACGACCACCCAGCTCCTGCACACTGGGCAGGGCTTCGGCGTCGCGTTTTTCCCAGGCCGTCATCACACGCGACAGCACTTCGCCATGGGCTTGTGCGGCCAGCTTGCGCAGGGCCATGTCGGCACGCTCCAAGGCCTCGCGCTGCGCTCGGAAGGCGGCATCGCCCAGTCGCGGGCCACGGTCTTCGCGCATGGGGCGTTCACCCATGCGGAAATCGCCACGGCCTTCGCCTCGGTTGTCACCACGCGGGCCACGGTCGCCACCGGGACGGCCACCGTCACGGCCACCGGGCTTGCGGTCACGGTCACCAGGGCGGCCACGGTCGTTGCCTGCGGGCTCTGCCTTTTTCATGCCCGGGCGGTCATCGCCACGCACGGCCACGATCTTCTTGGGCGGCGCCACAGGCGCAGGCGCGGGTGCAGGCGTCACCGCTTCTGCGCTCTCGTCCTGGGCATCCACAGCAGCCTCTGCGGGCGCATCACCTTCGGCCGCTGCCGACACAGCCGAATCCAGTGCAGCGGGCGCTGGCACGTCAGCAGATGCTGCAGCAGGTGCGGCAGCCTGAACCGCCTGAGCCTGACCACGCAAAGCGGCCTCCAGTGCGGCCACGGCGGCACGAATCTGCTGCGCGTCACCACTCTGGTTGGCCGCATCAACGGCCTTGGCAGCTTCCAGCACGCGGCGATCGTGTTCGCTCACAGCTTGGGCGGCCTTTTCACGGTCCGCGCCCTTGCGGTTGAACGCTTCGTCAATCGGCTGGCGGAAGGCTTCCCACAGTTTCTGTTCCTGTTTGCGGTCCAGCGGCACGGCCTGCGCTTCGGCCTGCCAGCGCTGCTGCAGCGCCTTCACGGCGTCGATGCGCAAGCTGGGCGCGGCACCCAGGGCCGTGGCCTCTTCGATCATGGCGCGGCGGCGCGCCAGACTTTCGGCCTGCGCAGCCTCCAGGCGGGCGTGCGCCTGGTGCATGGCGTCTTTCCATTGCGGCTGCAGTTCGGCGAACTGCTTTTCGCTCAAGTGGCCGGCTTCGCGCCAGCGCTCGGCCAGTTGGTGCAGTTCGCGGATCTGCTTTTTCCAGTCGGTGTTCTCGGCATGCGCTTCAGTCCAGGCGCGCACCTCGGCCAGCAGCGCCAGGCGCTGCGCCTTGTGTTGTTCGGCCTGCTCGCGCACCTTGTCAAGCCAAGCCTCTACCAGCTTGTGGGCACGGGTGCAGGCGTCGTCGAATTTTTTCCACAAACCGTGGTTGGGCACGCCGCCCTGGTCGGTGGCCTTCCACTGCTCGCGCAGCTGGCGCAGGATTTCCTGCATCTTGCGGCCACCCAGCCGTTGGCCTTCGGGGGCGGCGGTTAGGGCTTCGGCCTTGGCCAGCAGCTCTTCGCGCAATTGGTCGGCGCGCCAGCGCTGCCAGCCTTCCAGTTCGCCGGCCTGGGTCAGCGCGGCGTGAACCTGGCCTTCCAGCTCGGCACCGATGTGGCGGCCGTGCTGCTTGAGCGTGGCACGCAGATCGGTCGCCGCCTTGGGTGTGGCCTTGCCATGCCCTTCGGCCAGCTCCTTGACCAACACCTTGAGCGCGGCACCCACAGCGTCGGCGGCTTCGGTGCGGCGGGCCTGGGCAGCGGCGTTGTCCACCGGCGCGGCGGCAGCACGGGCTTCGGGAGCGGCTTCGCCGCGTGCGGTGCGCAACTCGTCGGCCCACACGGGCACGGCGGGCAGCGGGGCTTGGGTGTCGGTCGATGCGGCCACGGCCTGCGCCAACGCCGCCTGGAAGGCCTCCCACACCAGCGTGAGCTGCTGGCGGGCGGCGTCGAGCATGGGCGAGAACTTGGGGTCCATGCTGGACCAATGGGCATCTGCGCTCAGGCCGCTGGCCTGGCCCTGCCAGTTGGCCACGTCGGCACCCAACACCTCGGCAGCACCCTGGGCATCGCGCCAGGACTTGGTGGACAACACCTCGATGCGCTGCGCCAGCAACACGGCGGCTTCGCGCTCCACCTGCACGCGGTGCTGCAGGTCTTCGATGGCTTTGACGCGTTCGGCCAATGCTTGCTTGAGGCCGGCCAGCGGCTCGCGCGACAGTGGCGCACCGGCCTTGGCGGCATCACGCTGCCAGGCCAGGGCATCGGCCATGTTCAGGCGCGGCAAGGCGAGCAAAGCATTGGCCTTGTCGGCCCATTCCACGGCCATGGTTTCCTGGGCCTTGGCGCGGCGCAGCTCTTCGAGTTTTTCGCGCAGCGGCTTGGCCGCGCCCTTGTCGCGGTGCGAGAGTTCCTTGAACACCTCGGCCATGCGCTCGGGCGAGGGATCGGTGGCGAGCCACTCGCGCACCCGTGCGGCGCGGTCGCCAGAGGTGGCGGCCGAGAACACCCCGCCTGTCAGCGCATCCAGCGCTTGGGTGTCTGCAGTTTTGGCGGTAGAGGGGTTCGTTTGAGCGGAGTTCACAGTCGCAATGGCCACAAGGCGTGTCTGGTTGGGCAAACGCGTATTGTCGCCGCAGTCGGCGCCGGTTTTACCGAATACCGATTCAAGGCAACGAAAGCCGCAGGTCGGCCCGGGCGCCGGGGCCCTGCGCATCGCCTTTTCCAAGCTCCACAAACACGCGCGCACCCGCCAGCCCATCGGCCACCAGGCGTGCCTTGACCGCCGCCGCGCGGCGTGTGGCCAGTTCACGCAAAGCATCATCGGGCGCGGGCAACTGGCTCAGCCACAGCGCCTCCATTTCGGGCACGGTCAGCTCCTTGAGCATACCGATGGCGTTGCGGGGTTTGGGACCTTCGCTGCGGCGGTAGACCTCGCGCAGCAGCGCTGGGTACTCTTCAGGCGACACCGCTGTTTCGGCTTCGCTGCCCTGCCCCGCGCGCAAACCCTGGCGGCGCTTTTCAGCGCGCACGGCGTCCTGCAAGCGCTCGCGCTGATACGCCTCCCGTTCGGCGGCCAGGTCGCTGTGCCCCACCACCGTGAGCTGCAGCGCAGGGCGGTCGTTCAAGGCCTTGACGATGGCGGACAAGGTGGGGGTGGCGGCCTCGGCCATGCGGTCGGTGCCGGGCAGAAAATCGATGCGCCCGTTCTGTGCGTCGGCACCGCCGAGCAGGTTGCCCAGCAGCGCAAAAGGCGCGGTCACGGCCTTGCCGATCAGCCCCAGGATCAGGCGGCCGATGATGGGCCCAAGCCGGAACTCCGGGTCGTTGAGCGAGCCGCTGATGGGCAGGTTGATGTCGATCACGCCTTGGCGGTCGGCCAGCAGCGCCACCGCCAGTTTGACCGGGAGGTTGGGTGCTTCGCTGTCGGGCGCCCGCTCCCCGAACACCAGGCGGTTGAGCGTGAGCTGGTTGCTGGCCTGGAGCTGGCCACCGGCACCCACCTGGTAACGCACGTCCACGCTGAGCTGGCCGCGCTCTATGCCATGCCCGGTGTACTTCAGCGCGTAGGTGGACAGCGGCGGCAGCTCCAGCTCGCGCACGTTGCCCGTGATGTCCAGCACCGGCGGTGTGACCAACGGGTTGAGCTTGCCGGCGATGTCCAACGTCCCGGAGCCCTCGACACGGCCCCGCAGGCTGACCTCTGCCGGCGTGGAGTTGGCCCCAGCCTGGTTGTTGAACGCGCCCAGCCGGCCCGTCAACTCGGTGAGCCGGGCGCTGTAGTTGGGCCGTACAAAACGGTCGGAGAAGGCGACGTGTCCATTGACCAGAGCCACCGGGCCGAAATCCAGTTGCGCAGGAGGACCCGCTGGCGTGGGTGCACGCGCTTCATCGGCGGGTGTACGCAGCACGTCTTGCAGGTTCACCCGTCCGGAGGGCGCAATGTCGATGCGTGCAAAGTAGTCGCTGAGCGCGGTGTCTGCCACCTTGAGCTTGAAAGGCTGACCCGGTGCCAACGCCACTTGCACACCACGCAGGTTCAGGGTTTTCCAGTCGAGCAGGGGCGAGCCGTCCTGTGCGTCCACCGCACGCAAGCCGTCCACCGTGAGGTCACCCGAGGCCACCACACCCAGGCCGCTCGTATCCTGGTTGATGCTCAGTTGGCCGCGCCAGCTGGTGTCGGCCTGGCGCAACGCCAGGTTGAGGCGGTCGGCCAGATACGGTGCCAATCCATGGACAGGCAAACGGTCCAGCGTGAGCTGCGTTTTCAGGCGTGCTTCGAGCGGGGACACGGCGGTGGCCAGCCGCAACCCCAGCCGCCCATCCAGCGACAGGCTGCCGGGCGCCGCGCCCTGCCCGTCCGTGGCAATGCGCGCCGCAACAGACACGGGCGTGTCCGCCACCGTGTCGCTTCGCCACGCGCCCAGCTGCACTTGAAGCGCGCTCCAGCGCAGGGCCACGGCGCTGGGTGTGGCAGCATCGTCGAGCCGGCCACTGCCGTCGGTCACACGCAGGCCCTGCCAGCCCACGCGCCAAGGCGGACCGGCCGGGGCCACCGCCTGGGAAGCCTCGGTTTCAGGCGAAGGGCGCAACCACTCGCTCCACATCCAGCGGCCGGCCGGGTTGCGCGCCAGATTCACCGCCGGCCGCGCCAGCGCGATTTGCCCCAGATCGATCTGGCCTGTCGCCAAGTCGGCGCTGCCGTTGTGCAAGCGCAGTTCGCGCCAGGCCACCGCTGGCCGCGCCACTGGACCCAGCGCCAGATCTTGCAGCACCAGGTCCTGCCACTGCAGTTGCACGGCCGGCTCAGCGGCGCGCCAGCGCACGGTCGCCCGGCCAGCGCTGCGCCCGGCCAGCGGCTGCGTCAACACCTGCGACAGATAGGGCGCCAAACCACCCAAAGCCAGGTCACGCCAGTTCAGGTCGAGCTCGGCCTGGTCCATGCCCACTTCGCCCTTGACCTGCACCACCGCACCCGCCCAACGGGCGCTGCCAGACACCGGCGAGGTGGCGCGAGTGGGCCAGGCCAGTGCGTCTGCGGACAACTCGATTGACTCGAGCTGGCTCTCCCACGCCGGCGCCAGCGTGGCATCGCGCCAGCGCACGGCGCCTTCGGTCAACTCGAAACGATCGAGCTTGACGTCCCAGGCGGGTGTGGGGTGGGTGGGTTCGGCAACCGATGCGGCGCTGGCGGTGGGCAGCAACCCCGCCAGGTTGATGTGGCCTTGGGCATCGCGCGCGACATGCACCGTGGGCGCCTGTAGCCGCAGCTGCTGCACGTGCACCTGGCGCGCCAGCGGGCGGCTGTCGGCCAGCACCACGGACAAGTCGTCCCAGGACAGCAGGGGCTGTGCGCCCCCCGCCTGCGCCACGCGCAATTGCTTGACCGCCAGCGTGCCGGCCAACTGCACCACGGGTGTCGGCCCATGCTCGAAGCCGAGGGTCACGTCGGCCATCACCCGGGCCTGCACCGGGCGCCAGGGCAAGGCCTGTGGCCAATATGGCAGGTAAGGGGCGAGGTCCAGGTCGGGCAGGCTCAGGTGGGCACGCGTGGACAAGGTGTCGGTGAAAGGCAGGGTCGAGAGCTGGGTATCGAAACGGCTGCCATTGAGCTCGAACGCCATCCGGGGTTCGGTGCGCACGTTGCGTTGGGTGGGCAGGTTGCTGAGAAAAGGCACCGACACCGCCAGGTCGCGCAACTGGTGAACCGCCTTGGCCGGTGCGTCGTCCAGTTGCAGTTCGCCCCCCGTCAAGGACAGGTTGAACAGGCCGAAGGAAGGGGTTTCGCCACCGCGCGGGCGCTCGGACCAACGAGCGATCAGGTCGTCCACGTCGTAACGTCCCTCGCCCAGGTGGCGCACGCGCAGCACGGGTTGCTCAACCTGCAAGGCATCAATGACCGGGGCCAGCCGCACCACCGACTGCAGCTCGGCATCTGCGTAGATGCGGGCTACCTCCAGCAGGGCCGGTGCATTGGGCGTGGCGCCAGCCACCCGCAGCCCCTTGAGCTCCAGCTCCAGCGACCACGGCCTGAAGGACACGGCATCCACCTGCACCTCGCGCCCCAGCGCAGCGCGGCCCTGTTCCTGCACGAAGTCTTTCAGCCAGACCGGTACCGCCCACCAGGCCACCAGCCAGCCCATGCAAAGCAACACCAAGGCCACCCACAAGGGTCGCAAACGCCGCAAGGGCAACTCCCGCTTCATGTTCATGGGCCGGCATTGTGCACCGCCGAACGTGCACACCACAGGCGTGGCGCCAAGAAAAAAGCACCTGGAGGCGTGACCTCAAGGTGCTTTGTTCAACCGATATCTGGTGGGTCCTGAGTGACTCGAACACTCGACCTACGGATTAAGAGTCCGCTGCTCTACCAACTGAGCTAAGAACCCGATATATGGTAGGACGTGAGGGATTCGAACCCACGACCAACGGATTAAAAGTCCGCTGCTCTACCAACTGAGCTAACGTCCCACTCACCGCAACCAACAACTTGCGTCGTTGTCTGCGAAGCCTCAAATTATAGCGTCATTTTTGACGCGTCCCGGCGATGTCTGAACTTTTTGTATCAGCCCGCGCCAAGCTGTCCATGACCCACCCTGCCGCACACAGACCAAAGGTCGCAGTCACGCCCACAGTGGAGCCATACCCATGGCAGTTCAACGAACCATCGCCGTCGACGGCACACGAAGGGTCGGGTGGTGCCACGGCCTCGCGGCTGAACACGACACGCACGCCAATGCGCCCATCGCGCGACGCCCCGTGGTGTTTGCGCAAGCGGTAGCGCAATTGAGCCAGCAAAGGGTCGTGGGTGCTGTTCGCCACATCGTCCACCTCCACCAGGTGGGCCAGCCGCTTGCCTCCGGCCGCTCCCACGCTCACCAGCCTGGCCCGTGTGCCCAAGGCCCAGGCGGCCATCGCTGTCTTGGCGCCCATCTGGTCGCAAGCGTCGATCACCGCCGACAACGGCCCCTGCTGTGCCACCGCATCGGCCAAGATGCGGGCCCAGTTGTCGGCATCCACAAACTCGTCGATCACCGCCACCTGCGCCTGCGGGTGGATGGCGAGCATGCGTTCGCGCATGGCCAACACCTTGGCCTGGCCCAGGGTGGCGTCGAGGGCATGCACCTGGCGGTTGACGTTGGACTCGGCAATGTGGTCCATGTCCACCAACGTGATGCGCCCCACCCCGCTGCGCGCCAACGCTTCGGCTGCCCAGGAGCCCACACCGCCAATGCCCACCACCATCACATGCGCGTCGAAAATGCGCTGCGCGCCAGTGACGCCGTACAGCCGACGCAAGCCGCCAAAACGGCGTTCGAAGTCGGCCAACATTCAGTCGCGTTCCAACAGCCAGAGCTGGATGCGGAAACCCGCGAGCGCACCGGCAACGATGCCGGTGACGGCGATCACACTGGTCAGGCTGAGTGTGGACAAGCCCGACAGGCCCTGCCCCACGGTGCAGCCCATGGCGGTGACACCGCCCACGCCCATGCAGACGGCGCCCACCAAGTGCAGCGCGGTGTCGCGTGTGTCGCGAAAGCCTTCCCAGCGGAAGCTGCGGGTGACCAAGGCGTAAGCGAATGCCCCAGCCACCACACCCGCCACCGAGACCACGCCCAGGGTGAGCACCTTGCTGCGGTCACTGAAGAACATCAGCCAGTCCAGCGCATAAGCCATCGGCGCGGTGAAGGTGAGCGACTCCATGCGACCAGAGTTGGAGGCGAGGTAAACAGCCTCCAGGGTTTCCGGATGTTCTGCCACAAAACCAAGGCGACCACTCACCCACCACATCCCAGCCACGGTGGCACCGATGCCCAGGCCGGCGATCAGGTTGTCGACGCGGCGAAAACCTTCACCGACCAAAGCCCACAACACCAACGCACCACCCACAGCCAAACTGAGCCACAGGGTGACGGAAGGCACCGACCAGCCGGTACCGGCCGCCAACAGTTGTGGCAAGCCACTGCCCGGCGCCAACTCAAAAGCCACCTTGTCCACGGTGTCGTTGCGCAACACGGCGGTCACGCCGCGCAATGTCGCGAACGAGGCCACGCCCATCACGACGAACACCACCAACGATTTGAGGCTGCCGCCGCCCACACGCACCAGGGTCTTGCTGCCGCAGCCCGATGCCAACACCATGCCAAAACCAAACAGTGCGCCCCCCACCAGTGCCGACAGCCAAATGATGCGGCCGCTGGCGTAAATGGTTTTGCTTGGGTCGATCCAGCCCAACCAGACCATGAAAGCAAAGCCCAGCATGGCCACACCCACCGCCATGCCCCACCTGCGCATGCGGGTCCAGTCACCCATGTTGACGATGTCGCTGATGGCACCCATGGTGCAAAAGTGTGTGCGCTGCGCGATGACGCCAAACAGCACAGACACCACAAACGCGGCCCACAACACCTGGGTTTTCAACAGGTCAAGATCGGCAAGTTCCATGGGGCGAGATTGTAAAAGGCCCACCCGGCGTGGGTGGGCCTGACGGGCAAGCCGGCACGGTCACGTGCCGGTGTGGACGGGTCAGCGCAGGCGCGCCAGTCGGTCGCGGGCGGTTGACGCGGCCTCGGACTGCGGATGGGCCTTGACCAAGTCTTCCAGGCTGCGCTTGGCCGCGCGCACGTCCTTGAGTTCGATCTGGCAATTGGCCACGGCCAACATGGCCTCGGGCACACGCACATGCTTGGGCGCGCCCGCGATCAGCCGTTGGTACACAGCGATGGCTTCCTTGTACTCACGCAGCGCGTAGTGGGTGTTGCCCAGCCAATACTGCACGGCAGGCGTGTAGCCGCTGTCGGGGTAACGCACCAGAAACTGCTGGTAGAGCTGCGCAGCGCGCGGGAACTCGGTCTTGCGCAGCTCGGCCATGGCGGCCTCGAAATCGCGCTTTTCCGCCGGCGTGGCATTGAACTCGGCGCCATCGAGCTGCACTTTCGTCGGCTCCAGCGTGCGCAAGCGTTCATCCAGCGCGGCCAGCACATCCTTTTGCTGGCGCTGCAGGTCGGCCACTTCGCGGGCGAGCTGCTCGTTTTGGCCGCGCAAACGCGCCATCTCGGCGCGCAAGGCCTCGATTTGGTTGGACAGCTCCAGCAGGCTGCGCCGTGTGGGCGCCGCGCTTTCCTCCGTCAGGCGAGACAGCTCGGCCTCCAGACGCCGGCTGGCGGCGTCGGAAGCCTGGCGGTTGGCCTCCACCTTGTCACGCAACTCGATGATGGCCTTGCGGGCTTCGTCGTCACCAAACAGGGCGTGAGAAGGCAAGGCCGTGAGACCCGCCACCCCCAGGACCGAGGCGCGGAGCAACAAGCGAACGGCGTGCATGGTGAGGCCGCTCAACGGTAGGTGATTTCGACGCGACGGTTCTTGGCAAAGGCCGCCTCATCGCTGCCGTTGTCAGCCGGCTTTTCCTTGCCAAAGCTCACCGCTTCCATTTGGGCATCGCTCACACCCAGCAGACCCAGCGCACGGCGCACGGCCTCGGCACGCTTTTGACCCAGGGCCAGGTTGTACTCGCGGCCACCGCGCTCGTCGGTGTGGCCTTCGAGGGCGATGCGGCGGCGGGTGTCGGCCTTGAGGTGGCGGGCATGGGCTTCCAGCATGGACGCGAACTCGGACTTGATCGCGAAGCTGTCGTAGTCAAAGTACACGACACGGGCCACGCCAACAGGCGGCTGGCCCGGCTGGTTGGCCCCCACCTGCACGCCGGTCACACCACGCGGATCCACCGCGCCTGTGCTGCCCTGGCCGCTGCCAGCGCCGCCAGCTCCGCCACCCACAGCAGAGGCGTTGCGATCTTCCACGGCCACGTCGTCCAGCTTGACGCTGGAGCAGGCGGCCAGCGCACCGGCCAGCACCAGCAGGCCCAGGCGCGAGGCCCAGCGGGAAGGAGAAAGAAGAGGAGACAGGCTAGAGAGGTTCATGACAACACAAAGGACGGTAATAACAAAAAGGAACGGGCCGAGTAACAGATCGGATCAACGCTGGAAAGGTCCCCAGTCGGGCTCACGGATGTCGCCCTGCGCGCTGGCCAGGCGGGCCTTGATGCGCCCGTCCACGGTGGTCGTCATCAAAGCCTCTCGGCCCTGGTGACGGGTGGCGTAGACGATCATGCGGCTGTTGGGCGCGAAACTGGGGCTTTCGTCGGCGGTGGTGTCGGTCAATGGGTTGGACTGACCGGATTGGAGGTCCAGCACATACAGCTTGAAGGCGCCACCGATGCGTGACACATAGGCGAGCCAACGGCCATCGGCGCTGGGAGAAGGTGAAATATTGTAGTTTCCCGTGAACGTGACCCGCTCCGCGTTGCCCCCTTGCGCGGGCATGCGGTAAATCTGCGGCGAGCCACCCCGGTCGCTGACGAAGTAGATAGAGCGGCCGTCGGGCGAATACGCCGGCTCGGTGTCGATGCTGCCCGACTGCGTGAGGCGCCGGGGTTCACCACCGCCAGCATCGAGCGCGTAGAGCTGAGACTGCCCGCCCAGCGTGAGCGTGGCCACCACTTGACGGCCATCGGGTGACCAGGCGGGCGCGCTGTTGGAACCACGGAAATTGGCCAACAGGCGGCGTCGGCCGGTGGCCACGTCGTGCGCGTAGATGACGGGTTTGCGCGCTTCAAACGAAACGTAGGCCAGCTGGGCGCCGTTGGGCGACCAAGCCGGCGAGATGATGGGTTCGGGGCTGGTGAGTGCCGCCTGGGCGTTCTCGCCATCGGCGTCGGCCACCCACAGGTTGTA
>DASUIK010000188.1:0-2881 GCA_036279795.1 Burkholderiaceae bacterium
GGCTTCGAAAATGTCGGCCAGGGCCATGACGCGGTCGGCGGTGCTCAGGCGTTCGGCGGGCAGGCGGCGGGGGTAGCCCTTGCCGTCCATTTTTTCGTGGTGCGTGGCCGCAATTTCCGGCACCTGGGCCAGTTGCCGGGGCCAGGGCAGGCCCTTGAGCATGATGTAGGTCTGGACGATGTGGTCGTTGATCTTGAAGCGGTCCTCGTCGGTCAGCGTGCCACGCCGGATGCCGAGGTTGTGGAGCTCGCCCATGTTCTGTTTGTGGGGCGGCAGCACCATGTCGAAACCGTAGCGGTTGTTGGGGTGGTCTTTTTCCACCGGGGGTCGGTCGTCGGCCCAGGGCACGACATGCTCGGGGCGGTCGGCCAGCAGGCGTTCGGTCGCGGGCAGGGCAGGGGCCTCGGGTGCCACCGCCAGCAGGCGTTTGAGTTCTTCGCTGGCCAGGCCGAGGTGGTTGTCGAAATGGCGCAGCCAAGTCTGGCTGCCGATGGCGTGCAGGCGTTCAACGGCGGCGTCGGCCAGGAATTCGCCGCCCACGTTGCATTGCGCCACAAAAGCGAAGTCGTCGCGCAGCTGGGCGTGGCGGGCGTCGCGTTCGGCTTCTGACGCTTGTGTGTCTGCCCCGCCGGCCACACGCTGCAGGTGGGCGATCTCGGCGTCGCGCCACAGCACCTCAAAGCGCAGGCGCAGTTCGTGAATGCGGTTGTAGATGACCTCCAGCTTGGTGGCCTTGTCGACGATGTGTTCGGGGCTGGTGACTTTGCCGCAGTCGTGCAGCCAGGCCGCCAGGTAGAACGCATAACGCTCGTCTTCGCTCATGGCAAAGCTGGCATAGGGGCCATCGCGGTCGGCGTGCATGCGGTCGGCCAGCATGGTGGCCAACTGGGGCACACGTTCGCAATGACCGCCGGTGTAGGGGCTCTTGGCGTCGATGGCGTCGGCCATGAGTCGGATGACGGCGTCCAGCAGCTTCTTCTGCGCGTCGATGAGCTGGCGGGTTTCGATGGCCACGGCCAGCATGCCCGAGAGCCGTTTGGCGAACGCGATGAAGGCGGCGTCGGCGTGGTCTTCGTCGCCGTGGTGGTTGAGCACCAGCAGGCCTTGCAGCAGGCCGGTGCGCCCACGCAACTCCAGTTCCATCTGGTGCACGTCGGCGTCCACCCGGCGGGTGCCGGTGCGCACCGTGCGCTGGGCGTCAAAGTCGAAGCGGCCCACCAGCGAGGCGGGCAACTGGCCTTCGGCGGCTGCGCGCGTCATGTGGCCGGCGCTTTCGTTCCATAGGTAGACGGCGGCCCCGTCGCACCGCGTGGCCGCCAGGAATTGCTGCAGCACCACGTCCAGCATGCGTTCCACCTGGGGTTCGGTGGCCATGGTTTCGCTGATGCGCAAAAAGGTTTCGATGGTGCGGCCCATGCCGTCCATGGCGGTGGACAGCTGGTTGACCTCGCGCACGCCGCTGGTGCGGGGCTGGGCGGGGCGCGCGAAGTCAAAGCGGCCAATGCGCTGCGCACGCCGGGACAGGCTGTCCAGGCTGTGGCCAATGCCCGCGCCTGCCCACCAGCCCACAGGCAACAGGAGCAACACCACCACCACGATCAGCGCGATCACCTGCATGCGGCGCCGTTCGAGCTCGCCCATCAGCTCCGAGCTGGGCAGGGCCACCAGCAGGCGCATGCCCGGGCTGCGCCAGACGTCGAAATTCATCGACACACCCAGCCATTCCCGCCCTTTGACCTCGTACAGCGCCGCAGGCTTGTCGTCCGTGAGCAGACTGGCCAAGGGGGTCAGGCTGGCCTCGCCGAGTTCGTCCAGTGTGTTGAAGTCGAAGCTGTCGCCCTGCCGCTTGAGCACCCGTGCCATGTCGGGGTAGGCGAGCACTTCGTTCTGGCTGTTGACCAGGGCCAATTGCGTGTTGGGCGTGACCTTGAGGTTGTCCAGCTGGGTGGCCAGGTCGTCCAGCACCACGTCCATGCCCACCACCGAGGTGCCGGCGCGGCTTTTCTGGCTCAGGGTGATGCCCACCTGCTGGGTGGTGAAAAACACATACGGTTGCGACAGCACCGACCCCCCCGTGTCGGCCACCGCCCGGTACCAGGGCCGCTGGCGTGGGTCGAACCGGTAGTCCGGCTGGTTGCGCCGTTCCACCAGCGTGCTGTTGGCGGTGTAGAAGCGGTATTCGCCGCGCCGGGTGCCGTCGGGCTGTTGGGTGACGGACTGGACCAGGAAGTTGGCCATGGGCGGCGCCTCGAAGCGCCGCCTCACCTCCGGTCTATCCAGCGGGCGCACCAGGATGAAGTCGCCGTTGTCGTAGCCCACGTACAGCGCCGACAACAAATCGTTGACCGCCAGCTCCTCCGACAGCACGTACAGCCGCTCCAGCCGTTCCTCCAGGGTGCGGGCGGTGACGATGGGGTCGAAGGCGAGCTGGCGCACAGTGGATTGCGCGGGCTCCAGCATGCGCCGGGCCTGCTCTGTCACGAGTTTGCCGGCATCGCGTGCGGTGCGTGTGGCCGTGGCGATGGCGTTCTGCCGCGAGCCATAACTGCCCAGGGCCAGCACCGCTGCTGCCAGCACCAGCATGGCCATCACCACCACCAAAGCGATCGCCACGCGCAAGGGCCAGCCAGGCGCCCGTGGCGGTGCGGCGGGCGTAGGGGAGTTGGGGTTGCCAAGGCTCATACAGGCGGACCGCTGGTGGAGACCCCTTGTTATAACTGTTAATCAGATTTCACATTGCCACGAAGTCATCGGGGAGAGGCGCCGGCAAGGCACCCGTGGGGGCCAGGTCGAGCCCGCCCCTGGCCACGTGGTCGGCCAGCAGGTCCAGGAAGGCGCGCACCGAGGGCACCAAGCCGCGCCGTGAGGGGAACACCGCGTG
>DASUIK010000189.1:0-12172 GCA_036279795.1 Burkholderiaceae bacterium
GCCAGGCCGTCGTCCACCTCGCCCTGCAGGCCCCACAGCTCCTTGTTCTCCATGTAGATCACCGGGTCCTCGCCGCGCAGGGCGTGGGTCAGCATGCTGTAGTTGTCCTGGGGCGTGGCCGGGCACATCACCACCACGCCGGGCAGGTGGGCGAACCAGGCCTCCAGACTCTGCGAGTGCTGCGCCGCCGAGTTCTGCCAGAACCCGATGGGCATGCGCATCACCAGCGGCACGCGGCCCTGGCCACCGAACATGTAGCGGTTCTTGGCGGCCTGGTTGACGATTTCGTCCATGGCGCAGAGCGCAAAGTCCACCACCCGCATCTCCACCACCGGCCGCATGCCCACCAGGGCCATGCCCACGCCGGCACCCACGATGGTGGCCTCGGAGATGGGTGTGTCGATCACGCGCTGCGCGCCAAACGTGGCCTGCAGGCCCTTGTACTGCTGGAAGATGCCACCGCGTCCCACGTCTTCACCCATCACCACCACGCGGGGGTCGGCGCGCATGGCGTCGGCCACCGCCGCCACCGCCGCCTCGGCGTAACTCATGCGTTTCACAGCCATGTGTCGGCTCCTGTGGTTTGGATGTCGGTGTAGGCATCGGCCGGGTCAGGTGGCGGCGAGGCGTTGGCAAAGGCCACAGCGTCTTCGATTTCGGCCTGCACTTCGGCGTCGATGGCGTCCAGCGCCGCGGCGCTCACCCCCGCCGCCAGCGCGGACGCACGGGCGCGGCGCAGCGGATCGGCATCGATGGCGCCTTGCAAATCCAGCGGGTCGCGGTAGCCCTGCGTGTCCACCGACACATGGCCACGCACCCGCCAGGTCAGCGCGTGCAGCAGCTGCGGCCCTTCGCCAGCACGGATCTTGGCCACCAGGCGTCCGGCCACGGCGTGCACGTCGGTCACGTCGTTGCCATCGGCGGTTTCACTGGGCACGCCCAAGGCGTTGGCCCGTGCCGCCACACCCGGGCCGGCGGTGAGGCCGGCCGTGCTGGTGGTGGCGGAGTACTTGTTGTCTTCGCAAATGAAAAGCACTGGCAGCTGGTAAACCGCTGCCCAATTGAGCGCTTCCAGAAAGGGCCCGCGGTTGATGGCGCCGTCGCCAAAAAAGCACGCCACCAGATGCGGTTTGCCTTGCAGCTTGAGCGCATGGGCCGCCCCGCAGGCGATGGGCAGGCCGGCGGTGACCACGCCGTTGGCGCCCAGCATGCCCACCGAAAAATCGGCGATGTGCATGGAGCCGCCCTTGCCGCCGTTGCTGCCGTCGGCACGGCCGAACAGCTCGGCCATCATGCGGCGCATGTCGCCGCCCTTGGCCAGCGTGTGGCCATGGCCACGGTGGGTGCTGGTGAGCAGGTCGCTGCGGGTGAGGTGGGCGCACACGCCGGCGGCCACGCCCTCTTGCCCGATGGACAGGTGCAGTGGGCCGCGCACCTTGGCGCGTTCGTCCACCTGGGCGCCCAACACGCCCACGCCGCCCTGGCTGGCCACCTCGGCCGCCAGCTCGAAGGCGCGGATGCGCGCCATGGTTCGGTAGAGATCGATCATGGGGTCCTCACAAAGCCAGTGTGGTGATGCCGGGGAAGGCGGCGATGATGAGCACGCCTACCAGCAGCGCCACCAGGTAGGGCCAGATGGCACCAATCACCTCGTCCGGCGGGGCATCGCCAATGCGGCAGGCGATGTAGAAGCCCACGCCGATGGGCGGCATCATCAGCCCCACGTTCATCGCGCAAACGATGACCATGGCGTAGTGCACGTCGTTGATGCCCAGCTTGTGGGCGATGGGGAACATGATGGGCGCCAGCAGCAACACGGCGGGCAGGCCCTCCAACAGACAACCCAGCACCACAAACACCACGATGGTGACGGCCATGAAGCCGATCCAGCCGCCGGGCAGCGTGGTCATGAACGCCGAGAGCTGCTGCACCACACCGCTTTGTGTGATGGACCAGGCCATGGCGGAAGCCGAGCCCAGCACCAGCAGCACCACGCCGGAGAGCGCAGCGGTTTCCACCAGCATCGCGTAGAACTTGCGCAGCCCGATGCCGCCGTACAGCGTCTGGCCAATGATGAGTGCGTAGAGCACCGCCACGGTGGACACCTCGGTGGCTGTGGCCACGCCCTCGCCCACCGCCGCGCGGATGAGGAAGGGCAGCACCAGCGCCGGTGTGGCCACCAGCAGCAGCCGGCGCACCACCGACAGCGGCGCGCGCCGCGCACCGCCCATGTCCTCGTGGCGGGCCTTCCAGCGCGCCAACAGCAACAGCACGGCCAGCAGCACCATGGCGATCACAAAGCCGGCCTGGAACAGGCCCGCGATGGACACGCCCGCCACCGCACCCAGCACGATGAGCACGATGCTGGGAGGCACGGTGTCGGCCATGGCCGCACCGGTGGCGAGCAGGGCCACCATTTCGCGTGGCTTGTGGCCACGGCGCTTCATTTCCGGGAACAGCGCCGGCGCCACGGTGGCCATGTCGGACACCTTGGAGCCGGAAATGCCCGAGACAATGAACAGCGAGCCCAGCAGCACATAAGACATGCCGGCCTTGATGTGCCCCAGCAGCGAGGCCAGGAAATCAACGATGGCCTTGCCCATGCCGGTGGCGTCAAGCACGCAGCCCAGCAAGACAAAGATGGGCACCGACACCAGCACCAGGCTGGACATGCCCTCGTCCATGCGGCCAATGACCACCATCACTGGCACGTGGGTGCTGAACGCGAGGTAACACACCGCGCCAATGCCAAAGCAAAAGGCGATGGGCACACCCGCCACCAGACACACCGCCACAAACCCGATGAGGAAGATGCCGATGTTGGTTGAGCCCAGCTTGAGCAGTTGCGGGGACAGGTACCAGCACAAGCCCGCCACGGCGGCCACCAACACCAGCGCCAGCGCCAGTTCGCGCTTGCCTTCGGTGCGCAAGGCGTGTTGCACCACCAGCACCAGCATGACCACGAAGCCAAATGCGATGGAGGCGACGCGGAAGCTGTTGGGCAAGTCCAGCGCTGGGGTGTGGATGAACCACTCCTCCTTGGCGTATTCGACGGCCGGCGGGATGAGCGCCAGCAGCAGCGCAGCGACAGCCACCAGCCCGAAGGCCCGCACGAACGCCTGCAGCCGCTGCGGCAGCAGATCGACAAACAGGTTCAGGCGCAGGTGCTCGTTGCGATGGACCGCGATGGCCGCGCCCAGCATGGTGAGCCAGATGAACGAGAGCGAGACGACCTCGTCGGACCACACGATGGGTTTGCCAAACACGTAGCGCGACGTGACGCCCGCCAGCAGCAACACCGTGATGTTGAGCATGAGGACCGCAGACAACGCTTCGAGCGGTCGCAGCCACACCGGACTGCGCCGTGCCTCGTGGGACACGGCGCCCTCAAGGGCGTCGCCGACTTCAGTCTGCGCGCCAGCCGTCAACTGGGTCATGTCAACCCAGCTTGCCGGTGTACTTTTCCATCACCGCCCAGGCCTCGTCACCGAACTTGGCCTTCCACTCGGAGTAGAAACCCGCGCTGCGCAGCTTGTCGCGGAAGGGCGTGGTGTTGGGCGTGTTGAACACGATGCCCTTGGCGGTCAGCTCTTGCTGCAGGGTGTTGTTGGCGGCGGCCACATCGGCGCGCTCCTTGACCGCAGCGTCGTTCAGGTGCTTGGCCACGATGGTGCGCACGTCCGGCGGCAGGCGGTCCCAGGCGCGCTTGTTGATCAGCGTCCAGAAGCCATCCCACATGTGGTTGGTGATGGAGCAGTACTTCTGCACCTCGTGGAGCTTGAAGTTGGAAATCACCGCAAACGGGTTCTCCTGGCCGTCCACCACCTTGGTCTGCAGGGCGGTGTACATCTCGGAGGCGTTGATCGAGGTGGGCGCAGAGCCAAAGGCCTTGAACATCGAGGTCCACATCGGCGACACGGGCACGCGGATCTTGAAGCCTTCGAGGTCCGCCGGGGTGTTGATGGGCTTGGTGGAGGTGGTGATCTGGCGGAAGCCGTTGTCCCAGATCTTGTCGAGCGCGACCAGGTTGACCTTGGCGATCTGCGCTCGGATGTAGGCACCCACGTCGCCGTCCATGGCCTTCCACACCGCGTCGTAGTTGGGGAACGCAAAACCCAGACCGTTGAGCGCGGCCGGCGTGACCAGGGTGGACAGGATCAGGCCGGAGAGGTTGAACATCTCCACGCCACCCGAGCGCAACTGGCTCAACGTGTCGGTGTCGGAGCCGAGCTGGTTGCTGGGGAAGATCTGGATGTCCATGCGGCCGTTGGTCTCCTTGCGGATGGCGTCGGCCGCCTCTTTCGCGCGCACGTTCATGGGGTGCTGCGGCGGTTGGTTGTTGGCGTACTTGAAGGTGAACTCGGCGGTCTGGCCGTAGGCCAGTTTCAGCGGTGCGGCGACGCTGGCCGCAGCGATGCCGGTGGCCTGGATGAGGGTGCGGCGGGAAAGGGTCATCGTTGTCTCCTCAGGTTGGAATGTGGTGGGTCGCGGAAAACGGGCTCAGGCCACGGGCGCGGCGGCGGGCGAAGCAGCGGTCGTGGCGGCGGGAATCTCGAACAGGTCGCGCATGTACAGGCCGCTGGCCAGGTAGCCACCGTCCACGCCCAGCACCTGGCCGGTGATGAAGCTGGCCGCGTCCGAGGCGAAGAAGACCACGGCGGCCGACACCTCTTCGGGCGAGCAGAAGCGGTGCATGGGACACACGTTGAGGTAGGTGGACTGCTTGGAGCTGCCGTGCAGGGTGCGGATCATGGGCGTGTCCACAAACCCGGGCGCGATGGCGTTCACGGTGATGCCACGCTCGGCGAACTCGATCGCAAACTGCCCGGTCATGGCAATGAGGGCAGCTTTGGAGCTGCCATAAGCCAGTCGCCCGGTGCCCGCCCTCACACCGCTGATGGAGGACACGTTGACGATGCGGCCCCATCCTTTGGCGCCCATGGCCGGCAGCACGCGCTGGGTGAGCACCATGGGGGCCGTGAGGTTGATGGCCAGCGTGGTGTTCCAGTCGGTCAAGCTCACATCGCTGGCGGGCTGGGTGGACACAACGCCCGCGTTGTTGACCAAGATGTCGATGGCACCGTGTTGCGCCAACAAACCGTCCACGGCGGTGGTGATGGCCTGCGGGTCCGCCAGGTCGATCACACAGGTTGTGGCCTGGCCACCGGCCTCCACGATGGCTTGTGCCGCCGCGTGGGCCGCCGGCGCGTTGCGGTCGAGCACACACACGCAGGCCCCTTGCCGGGCCAGATCGTGTGCGATCTGCAGGCCGATGCCGCTGGCCGCTCCGGTGACCAAAGCGACGCGTCCTTCATGCTGTCTGGTTTTTTCCATTCGGCGTCCGATGTGTGAAACATGTCCAACATGTGAAACTGCTGGCACCATCTTGCCAGCCGGTTAACAATTGAGGCAGAG
This sequence comes from Burkholderiaceae bacterium, assembly GCA_036279795.1. GTDB lineage: Bacteria > Pseudomonadota > Gammaproteobacteria > Burkholderiales > Burkholderiaceae_C > Hydrogenophaga. Next base: position 5,416 of record DASUIK010000189.1, read on the forward strand.
GAAAACCCTGAATCGGCCGCCAAAAATGATCCACCATATGAACCTTGATTCTCGGGTTTCCACTTAGATGAACCTCCCCGAATTGCCTGCAGGCGAAACCGCCGGCGCCCAAACCCTGCGCAGGGGCCTGAGCATCCTCAAGCTGCTGGCCCGCCATCAACCAGAGGGCTTGCGCATCGGTGAAATCGGCCGGCGTCTGGGGCTGAGCAAGGCCACCGCCGTGCGACTCACCCACACCTTGGCGGACGAACGTTTTGTGGTGCACGACGCCGCGTCACGCTGCTACCGCCTGGGTCCCGAGTCCTTTGTTGTTGGCCTGGCGGCCGAACCGAACTACGCGTTGCAGCGCCTGGCGACGCCGATGTTGCGGGCCTTGGCACTGGAAACGGGCGACTGGGTGTTCTTCTCGGTGCAGCAGGGCCAAGAGGTGATCTGCCTGTCGCGCGAGTCCGGACACGGCCCCATCCCCAGCGACGCCCTGCGGCTGGGCGACCGGCACCCCTTGGGCGTGGGCGCCGGTGGTGTGGCCATTCTCTCGGCCCTTCCCGACGACGAGGTGGAAGACGCGCTGCAGGCGAACGGCCGTTACATCGACGAGCAATACCCCCAATCGCCGGTCACGGTGATACGCCAGCTGGTCGCGGAAACGCGGGAACGTGGCTACACCATCATTCCCGGCATTGTGGTGCCCGGCTTCTGGGCCTTGGGTGTGCCGCTGCTGCAACAGGATGGCCGACCGGTGGGCGCCATCGTGCTGGTGGCCAGTGCGTCGCGCTTGCACGCGACCCGCCGCACCGCGCTGGGCGAACGGATGCGGCGCATGGGCCGCGAACTCATGGCGCGGGCTCAGGCCGAACAGACCGACGCTGAGGCCGCGCGGGACGCTATTCCTTGAAGTACACCACCTGGTGGGAGGTGGCCAGCATCACGCCGGCCTGGTTCCAGACCTGGGCGGTCTGGTCAAAAAAGCCGTTGCGAAACTCCTGCGCCTGCGCCTGGCCCAGCAGGTAGCCACTGCCGGTGGCAGCCAGGGCCGCGCTGCCGGCGTGGAAATACACCGTGATGGACACCGTGCCCGCCGGCACCTGGGTGGCGCGGCGCAGCCACACACGCGGGAAGAACACGTCGCACATCGAAGCCAGCGCGGCAAAGTCCAACGGGCGGGCGGGCTCGTCGCGCATCCACAGCTGCGTCAGGCTGGTGTGGCCGCCACCGTCCCACAGGTGCGGTACCGGGCCGGTGATGGGCCGCATGTCGTAGCGGCTGAGCCACTCCACGCCTTTGAACATCACACGCCGTTCCAGCGTCTCGGGCGCCGGCACGGCGGGCATGGGCGTGTCGCTCTGGCTCCAGGTTTCGCGTCGCGCGGCGGTCACGGCCGTGGCAGTGGTCGTGACCACCGGCAGACCTGCCGGGTCGTTTTGCAGCAGGGTCACCGTCCAGTGCTGGGTGGAGCGGTTGGTGCGCACAGGCGTGACCTGCAGTTCGAAGGGCCCCTCGGTGAGGGCACCGGCGTAGTTCACCGTCAGCGACAGCGGCTCACCCAGGCGCTGCGGGTGGTCCATGATGGCGCGGACGATGGTGGCCGCGGTGATGCCACCGAAAGGCCCGACCATGTTCCAGTAGGCGGGGCTGGTGTGCCCGGTGAAGTGGCCGGACGTGTCTTGCGACAGCGCCAGCGCGGCGTCAAAAGGGTGGGGAGTGGGTGGCTTGCTCATGCGACAAGTTTGCCAGCCTCACCCCCCGGCGTGCTGTCACACGCGCTCAAAAATGCCGGCGGCGCCCTGCCCCATGCCCACACACATGGTGACCATGCCGTACTTCTTGTTGTGGCGGCGCAGCGCGTGCACCACGGTGGCCGAGCGGATGGCGCCGGTGGCGCCCAGCGGGTGGCCCAGCGCGATGGCGCCGCCCATGGGGTTGACCTTGGCCGGGTCCAGGCCCAGGGTGTTCAGCACCGCCAGCGACTGCGCAGCAAAAGCTTCGTTCAGCTCGTACCAGTCGATGTCGTTCTGGCTCAGGCCGGCGTACTTCAATGCGGCAGGGATCGCCTCGATGGGCCCGATGCCCATGATGTGCGGCGGCACGCCGCGCGAGGCGTAACTCACAAAACGCGCCAAGGGCGTGAGGTTGTAACGCTTCAGCGCCGCCTCGCTCACCAGGATCAGCGCGCCCGCGCCATCGCTGGTTTGCGAGCTGTTGCCCGCCGTCACCGAGCCGCGCGCGGCAAACACCGTGCGCAGCTTGGCCAAGCCTTCGAGCGTGGTGTCGGGGCGGGCCCCCTCGTCCAGGCTGATGGTGCGGGTGCTGGTAGACACCTCGGCACTGGTCAGGTCCACGCTGCGCTCGGTCACTTCCACCGGCGTGATCTCGTCGCTGAACTCGCCGTTTTTCATGGCGATCACGGCACGCTGGTGCGACTGCAGCGCAAAGGCGTCCTGTGCGTCGCGCGAGACCTTCCACTGCTGCGCCACCTTCTCGGCGGTGAGGCCCATGCCGTAGGCGATGCCGTAGTTCTCCACGTCGTCGGTGTTGGCGAAGATGGCGGGCGAGAGGCTGGGCGCGTTGCCCATCATGGGCACCATGCTCATGCTTTCCACGCCGGCCGCGATCATCACATCGGCCTCGCCCACGCGGATGCGGTCGGCCGCCATGGCCACGGCCGACAGGCCCGAGGCGCAGAAGCGGTTGACGGTGATGCCACCCACGCTGTTGGGCAGGCCGGCCAGGATGGCGCCGATGCGCGCCACGTTCAGGCCCTGCTGGGCCTCGGGAATGGCACAGCCGGCGATCACGTCTTCGATGGCCTTGGGGTCCAGCGTAGGCACTTGGGCCACGGCGGCTCTCAGGGCGTGGGCCAGCAGGTCGTCAGGCCGCAGGTGCTTGAAGGCGCCCTTGTGCGAACGCCCAATGGGCGTGCGGGTGGCGGCAACGATGTAGGCGTCTTGAACTTGTTTCATGGGGTGTCCTCAGTTGCGCACGGGCTTGCCGGTGTTGAGCATCCCGAGGATGCGCTCCTGCGTTTTCGGGTGCACGATCAGCGCGCAGAAGGCCTGGCGCTCCAAGGTCATGAGGTAGTCCTCGCTGACCAGGGTGCCTGGCTCCACGTCACCGCCGGTGACCACGTTGGCGATCAGCGAGGCGATGTGGAAGTCGTGCTGGCTGATGAAGCCACCGTCACGCATGTTGACCAGGCTGCCCAGGATGGTGGCCTTGCCCGAGCGACCGGCCACCGGGAACAGGCGCTTGTGTGGCGCGCGGTAGCCGCCTTGGAACAGCGAACGGGCCTCGTTGATGGCCACGAACAGCAGCTCGTCCTTGTGCGGCACGATCACGTCGGAATGCAACACATAGCCCAGCTTGCGCGACTCCAGCGCGCTGGTGCCCACCTTGGCCATGGCGGCAGCGGTGAAGCCTTCGGTGAGGAATGGCAACAAATCCTTGCCCGTCGAAGCCTCGGCGTTCTCCGCCGCGCGGCGTGCGATGTAGGTCAGGCCACCGGCGCCGGGCACCAGGCCCACGCCCACTTCGACCAAGCCAATGTAGCTTTCCATGTGCACCACGCGGCGCGCGCTGTGCACCGCCAGTTCGCAGCCGCCGCCGAGTGCCAGGCCACGCACCGCGCTGACCACCGGCACCGAGGCATAACGCAGGCGCAGCATGGTCTCCTGCATGAAACCTTCGGCGTCTTCGATGGCACTCACACCCACCGCCATGAAGGCGGGCAGCATGGCCTGCAGGTCGGCGCCAGCGCTGAAGGGCTCGTCGCCCGACCAGATCACCAGGCCCTGGTAGTCCTTCTCGGCCAGCTCGACGGCGGCCATCAGGCCTTCACACACCTCGGGGCTGATGGCGTGCATCTTGGTCTTGATGCTGAAGACCAGCACATCGCCATCCAGCGTCCAGGTGCGCTGGCTGTCGTTTTCGTCGATGGTGGTGCCAGCGGTTTCGAACTTTGGCCCGCCCTCGCCCAGCAGCAGTTCGGGGAAGTGCTGGCGCTGGTACACCGGCAGGCTGCGGCGGGCTTCGAACACGCCTTTGCTGGGGTTCCACGACCCCTGCGCGGTGTGCACACCACCGGCCTCGGCCACGGGGCCTTTGAACACCCATTCGGGCAACGGCGCATTGCAGAGTGCCTTGCCGGCGGCTATGTCCTCTTGCACCATCTTCGCCACTTCGAGCCAGCCGGCTTCCTGCCAGAGCTCGAAGGGGCCCTGCTTCATGCCAAAGCCCCAGCGCATGGCCTGGTCCACGTCGCGCGCGGTTTCGGCAATCGAGGCCAGGTGCACGGCGGCGTAGTGGAAGCTGTTGCGCAAGATGGCCCACAAAAACTGACCCTGCGGCCCTTCGGCGTTGCGCAGCAGCTTGAGGCGCTCGACAGCGGGCCGTTTGAGCATGCGCGCATACACCTCGTCCGACTTTTCGCCAGCGGGCACGTAGTCCTTGCTTGCCAGGTCGAAGCGCAGCACGTCGCGGCCCACCTTCTTGTAGAAGCCGGCCTTGGCCTTCTGGCCCAGGTGGCCCATCTCGATAAGGGTCTTGAGCACCTCGGGCGTGCCGAAGCTGCCGTAGAACGGATCGGTGTCCAGGCTCAGGTTGTCCTGCAGCGTCTTGACCACGTGGGCCATGGTGTCCAGGCCCACCACGTCGGCGGTGCGGAAGGTGCCGCTGCTGGCGCGACCCAACTTCTTGCCGGTCAGGTCGTCCACCACGTCGTAGGTGAGGCCGAAACGCTCGACTTCTTTCATCGTGGCCAACATGCCCGCGATGCCGATGCGGTTGGCGATGAAGTTGGGCGTGTCCTTGGCGCGAACCACGCCTTTGCCCAGGGTGCTGGTGGCAAAGGCTTCGAGCTGGTCGAGGATGATGGGCTGCGTGCCCGGTGTGGCGATCAGCTCCACCAGCGTCATGTAGCGCGGCGGGTTGAAAAAGTGGATGCCGCAGAAGCGCGGCTTGATGGACTCGGGCAGGGCCTCGCTCAACTTCGTGATCGACAGGCCCGAGGTGTTGGACGCGACGATGGCGCCCTCGGCCACGAACGGGGCGATCTTCTGGTACAGGTCCACCTTCCAGTCCATGCGCTCGGCAATGGCCTCGATGACGAGGTCGCATTCGCGCAGCAGTTCCATGTGCTCGCCATAGTTGGCAGGCTGGATCAGGTCGGCGTCGCGCACGTCGGCCAGCGGCGCGGGCTTGAGCTTCTTGAGGTTGTCGATGGCACGCAGGGCGATGCCGTTGGCCGGGCCTTCCTTGGCGGGAAGGTCGAACAGCACCACCGGCACTTTGACGTTGACCAGGTGCGCGGCAATCTGCGCACCCATCACGCCAGCGCCGAGCACGGCGACTTTGCGGACTTGGAATCGGGACATGAAATGACTTTCTGTTGAGGCTTACTGCACGCGGACCCAGGTCTGCGTCCGGCCAATGCCGAACACCGAGCCGCGCACCTCCAGCTTCTTGCCGCCTTCGATGGGCGTCAGACGCAGGGTGTAGTTCTTGCCGTTCTCGGGGTCGAGGATCTTGCCGTCCTCCCACACGTCCTTGCCATCGACCTTCTTGGCGCCACGGATGATCTCCAGGCCCAGCATGGGCTTGTCCTTGCGGTCATCGCTGCATTCGGTGCATTTGGCGTCCTGGTCGGCGCCCTTGCGCAAGAGCTTGTCAATGCGGCCAGTGAGCACACCACCCGACTCCGAAATCACGATCAGGCTCTTGATCTCATTCGTCTTGTCATCGATGGTGTGCCATTGGCCCACCGGCGTGGTTTGTGCCAACGCAGCACCCGAGGCCAGGGCCATCAGGGCTGCGCTGGCCATCGAAGCGGTGAAGGACTTGCGCATGGGTGTCTCCTTGAATGTTGGTGTGGGTATGCGGGCAAGCGGCAAGGCGATCAGGCAAGTGCCAGTTCGGTGTCCATCAAGACCTTGCTGCCGGCGCGGGCGGTGCGCATCAGCGTGGCGGTTTCGGGGAACAGCTTGGCGAAGTAGAAGCGCGCGGTCTGTAGCTTGGCGGCGTAGAACGGGTCGGTGTTGCCGTTGGCGATCTCGCGCAGCGCCGTCTGTGCCATGCGGGCCCAGAAGTAACCCATCACCAGGTGACCGGCCACGCGCAGGTAGTCCACAGCAGCGGCGCCCACTTCGTCGGGGTTTTGCAGGCCCTTGAAGCCGATCTCGGTGGTGAACTTGGTCATCTGCTCGGCCAGAATGGCCAGCGGGTTGATGAACTCGGCCATCTTTTCATTCACGCCTTCTTCGGCAATCAGCGCGCCAATCAGCTTGCCAAATTTCTTGAGCGTCGCGCCGTTGTTGCCCAGCACCTTGCGGCCCAGCAGGTCCAGCGACTGGATGGTGTTGGTGCCTTCGTAAATCATGTTGATGCGGTTGTCGCGCACCAACTGCTCCATGCCCCATTCCTTGATGTAGCCGTGACCGCCAAACACCTGCATGCAGGCGTTGGTGGCAATGTGGCCGTTGTCGGTGGAGAAGGCCTTTACGATAGGCGTGAGCAGCGACAGCATCTCGTCGCTGTCCTTGCGCACCTTCTCGTCGGGGTGGAAGTGGGCCTTGTCCAGCAGCACCGCGCAGAAGATCGCGAGCGCGCGGCCGCCCTCCGCATAAGCCTTCGCCGTCAGCAGCATCTTGCGCACGTCGGGGTGCACGATGATGGGGTCGGCGGGCTGGTCCTTGGCCTTGACGCCGGTCAGCGAACGCATCTGGATGCGGTCCTTGGCGTAGGCCAGCGCGTTCTGGTACGCCAC
>DASUIK010000190.1:0-2390 GCA_036279795.1 Burkholderiaceae bacterium
TCTGCGTGTGCCCGTGACCGTGGCGGCCGACGGCAGCTGGGTGCCACCGGGCCACATTGGGCTGGATGTGCGGTCCGCCGAGCGGCTGGGTGTGCCCACGGGCGCGGCGCTGCTGGTGCGCACCGTGGCACCCGCGCGCGAACGTGCACTCTTGCGCAAGAAGATTCGCGGCGAACCCTTGGGTGAACTGGAGTACCGGCACCTGCTGCGTGAGGTGGTGGATGGCCGTTTTGAACGCACCGAGCTGGCCGCCTTTCTCGTGGCGGCGACGCAAAGCCTGAGCGATGACGAGGTCCAGGGCCTGGCGCGTGCCCGCGCCGCGCTCGCGCAAACGCTGAGCTGGGACGAGCCCATGGTCGTGGACAAACACTCCATCGGTGGTGTGCCGGGCAGCCGTATCACCCTCATCGTGGTGCCCATCGTGGCCGCCTTCGGCCTGGCCATGCCCAAGACCTCGTCGCGAGCCATCACGTCGGCGGCTGGCACGGCCGACGCCATGGAAACCCTGGCCCGCGTGGACCTGACCGCCAGCGAGGTCAGCGCCTGCGTGCGCTCGGCGCGCGCCTGCATCGCGTGGAACGGTCACCTCAACCATTCGGTGCTCGACGAGGTGATGAACGCCATCACCCGCCCGCTCGGGCTCGACTCCGCGCGCTGGGCGGTAGCCTCGATCTTGTCGAAGAAAAAAGCCGCAGGCGCCACCCACGTGATGGTTGACCTGCCCTGGGGGCCCGGCACCAAGCTGGCCACCGAGGCGACGGCCCACGAACTGGCGCATCTGTTCGAACGCACGGGGCAAGCCGTGGGCTTGCAGGTGCGGGCCCTGGTGACCGATGGCAGCCGCCCCATCGGGCGCGGCGTGGGCCCTGCGTTGGAGGTGCGCGACGTCCTGGCCATCTTGCGTGGGCAAACCGATGGGCCGCAAGACCTGCGGGCCAAGGCCTTGTTGTTTGCCTCGCACATCCTGGCGTGGCATCCGCAGGTCGGCAGCTTGGCCGAAGGCCACCGTGTGGCACAGGAACTGCTTGCTTCAGGTGCTGCGCTGCGCGCGTTCGATGCCATCATCGATGCGCAGGGCCGCCGCGAGACGCCCGTGTTGCCCGGTGCGTTTACCTTCGATGTGCTGGCTCCGCACGCGGGTGTGGTGGAGGCCATCGACGGTTGGGCCATCGCCGAGTGGGCGCGCGCCGCAGGCGCCCCCTCGGACCTTGGCGCAGGTGTCGATCTGCTGTGCGAGGTGGGTCACCGTGTGGCCCGCCATCAGCCGATACTGAGAATTCACGCGTCGTCGCCGCAGGGGCGCGACGCGGGTCAGCGGGCTGCCGAACAGAGGGCGCGGGCGAACCCGGCCATCCGCGTTGGCAGCGAAGAAGAGTGCCTGGCGCGGTGACGCGCCGGGTGGTGTTCCATGTTCACTAAAGGTTACCCATGAAGCTCAAGATGCTGGTTCGCTCGCTCGCTTTCTCCTTTCTTGCCGCCGGCGCGCTGTTGGCCCAGGCGGCCGGTGAAGACACCTACCCGGACAAGCCCATCAAGTTCGTGGTGACCTTCCCGCCTGGCGGTGGCACCGACGTCTTGGCCCGCCTCATTGGTGCCGAGCTGACCAAGTCGGTGGGGCAGACGGTGGTGGTGGAAAACAAGCCCGGTGCCAGTGGCAACATCGGCGCCGAATTTGTGGCCAAGAGCCCAGCCGATGGTTACACCCTGCTGGTGGTCAACAGCAGCTACGCCATCAACCCGGGGGTGTTCAGCAAACTGCCGTTCAATCCCGTGTCTGATCTGCGCGGCGTGGTGCAGTTCGCCTCCACGCCGTCCGTGATCTCGGCCCCCGAAGCGTCCAAGTTGCGCTCCTTCAAGGACGTGCTTGACGGCGCCAAGAGCGGCAACGGCTTGAGCTACGCCTCCTGCGGCGCCGGCACGCCCCAGCACCTGGCCGGAGGCTCCATCGAGGTGATGGCGGCGGTCAAGCTGGTGCACGTGGCCTACAAGGGGTGCGCGCCGGCCATGACCGACGTGGTATCGGGCCAGGTGGACCTCGGCATCAACACCCTGGCCAACACCGTGCCCATGGTGGCTGGCAAAAAAATCCGCCCCTTGGCCGTGACCTCCAAGCAGCGCGTGTTGTCCCTGCCCGATGTACCGACCGTGGCCGAATTCGGCCTGGCGGGCTACGACGTGGAGCAGTGGTTTGGCATCCTTGCCCCGGCCAAAACGCCCGACGCCATCGCACAGAAACTGCACCGCGAAGTCGCCAAGATCATGGAGCGCCCCGACATCCGCAGCCGCCTGGAGCAGCAGGGCTACACCATCGGTGTATTTGGTCCCGATGTCTTCAACGCCACCATCAAGAATGACATCGAGCGCTTCAACAAGGTGTCCAAAGCGATTGG
>DASUIK010000191.1:0-3036 GCA_036279795.1 Burkholderiaceae bacterium
GTACACACCGGTGGCCTCGCGCAGCAGGGCCAGGCCCAGCAGCGACAGGGGCAGCACCACCAGCAGCAACACGCCGGCCAATGTGAGCAGCGCGGCCAGCGTGCGCCGTTCACCGGTCCAGCGCAAGGTGTGGCGAAACACGGGCGCGAACACCAGCGCGATGATCAGCGCCCACAAAATGGGCGTGAGGAAGGGCGAGAGGATGGCGACAAACGCCAGCGTCACCACGGCCAGCAGCAGCGTCATCATGGTGTGGGGCTCTCTGGCAAGGGAACAGCGAAACAACACACGGCGGGCAGATCGGTCCAGCGCAGCGCTTCACCTACCGCCAGCACGCGCGCCTGCGGGTCGGCGCAGGCCGCCAGGGCCTGTTCGGGGCTGCCCCGCACCAGCACGAAGCGCATGTGCCGATCCCCGCGTCGCAACGTCAGCTCGGCCTGCGGCCAGTGGGCGGGCAGGCAGGGGGCGAGGTGCAACACGTCGGCCTCGCAGCGCAGGCCCAGGATGGATTCGATGGCGGCACGGTGCAGCCAGCCGGCCGCACCGGTGTACCAGCTCCAGCCACCGCGCCCGGCGTAGGGCGGCTGGCTGTAGACATCGGCGGCCACCGCGTAGGGCTCCAGCCCGTAGCTGCTGCCCCACACCGGGTGGGCGGCGCGGTGGGCTGGGCTGAGCCAGGTGAAGTCGCGCCAGGGCAGGTCTTGTGCTGCCGCGTTGCCGGGCGCGCGGCGGGCCAGCTCGGCATGTGCCATCAGCGCCCACACGGCGGCGTGGGTGTATTGGCCGCCGTTTTCGCGCACACCGTGCGGGTAGGCCTGGATGTAGCCCGCGCTGGGGTCGGCGTGGGCCATCGGGGGCGTCAGCAGTTGCAGCAGGCCGTGGGCAGGGTCGGCGAGTTGGGTGTCCGCTGCCGCCATGGCCTGCTGTTGGCGGTGACGCCCCCGCGCGCTGGTGTCGGCATCGGCCAGCACCGCCCAGGCCTGGGCGATCAGGTCGATGCGGGCCTCGGGCTGCGTGTGCGAGCCCAGGGGCGAGCCATCGTCAAAAAACGCGCGCTGGTACCACTGGCCGTCCCAGGCGGCGCCTTGCAGGGCTTGTTGCCAGCCGGCGCGTGCGGCTTCCCAGCGGGCGGCGCGGGCGGTGTCGCCGCGCTGGCGCGCCAGTGGTGCCCAGTCGGCCACGGTGGCGCACAGAAACCAGGCCAGCCAGACCGATTCGCCGCGCCCGCCGTGGCCCACGCGGTTCATGCCGTCGTTCCAGTCGCCGCCGCCCATGAGCGGCAGGCCGTGGGCGCCCACGCGCAGGCTGTGGTCTATGGTGCGGGCGGCGTGTTCGTAGACGCTGGCCTGCTGGGCGCTGGCGCGCGGCGTCTCGTAGACATCCTCGGCGCCGTCGGGGATGGCGCTGCCGTCGAGAAAGGGCACGCGTTCGTCCAGCACCGCCGTGTCGCCGGTGCGGCGCAGGTAGTGGGCACAGGCAAAAGGCAGCCAGAGCAGGTCGTCTGAAAAATGGGTGCGCACGCCGTCGCCGCCCGGCGCGTGCCACCAGTGCTGCACGTCACCGGCTTCAAACTGGCGCGAGGCACACAACACGATCTGCGCACGCAGCAGGGCGGGAGCAGCCCACACGAGGGCCATGGCGTCCTGCAACTGGTCGCGGTAGCCGGTGGCGCCGCCGGCCTGGTAGAAGGCGGCCTTGGCCCACAGACGCGACGACACGGTCTGATACAGCAGCCAGCGGTTGACCAGCACGTCGAACAGCGGATCGGGCGTGTGCACCTGGGTGGCGCCAAGCAGCGCGTCCCAACGCGCCAGGCTGGCCTGTTCCCGCTCGGCAGCGGGGCGGGCGGTGGCCTGCCGTGCCAGCGCGCGTGCGGCGGTGGGGCTCGCGGCGTGGCCGATCAAGAACACCAGTTCGGCGCTGGCGCCGGGGCGCAGCGTGAGCAGGCGCGCGATGGCGGCACAGGGGTCCAGCCCACCGCCTGCGCGCTGGCCCAGGCGGTGGGGCAACACCAGCTGCCCGTCGCTGTTGAAGAAGGCCGCGCGGTCGGTGGTCCAGTCCAGGCCTTCGCTGCTGCGTTCCTGCCCGCCATGCCCTTCACAAAAAAAGGCGGTGCCGCCACCCCCACCACCTGCGTTGTCGGTCTGGGTGCTGAGCAAGGCCCACATGCCACCGGCCGGGGCGGGGTGGAGGCAGGCGCTGGTGTGCAGCGTGGCGCGGTCGCGTCGCCTTTCCCCCTGTTGCCACTCCACCAGGCCCACCAGGCGCAGGTGGGCTTTGTGGGTGCCGTGGTTGTGCAAGCGCACGCGCATTTGTTTGACGGCGCTGTCCGGGTCCACACACCAGCTCAGCGTGCTCGACACCGGGCCGCGCCGGTGGCTTATGGTGGTGCGGCCCTGTGCGTGTTCCACCCGGCTGGGCGTGTTGTCGTCGCCCCAGGCCGAGGGGGTGAGGCTCCAGGCCTCGCGGCTGCGGCGGTCCTGCAGCAGCCACCATTCGGACGGCGTGTCGGCCACCGGGTCGTTGGCCCACGGGGTGAGCTGGTTGAGGCGGCTGTTGCCGGCCCAGGTGTTGCCACCGCCGCTGTCCGTCACCAGGCAGCCGAAGTCGGGGTTGGCCAACACGTTGCTCCAGGGGCGCGCGGTGCGCTGCCCACGCCCGATGTCAAAAGCAAAGGCGCCGGTGTCGGGGTCGAAGTGGCCTTCGGAAAGGGTGGCGCGCTCGGCGTGCAGGTGCACCGGCACCGGCACCGAGGTGCTGCCACGCCACAGCACCGCCATCGGGTGCGCTGGGGTTTCGTGGCGTTCGCACCAGGCTTTGACCTGGTGCATCAGCGGGCGTCCGTCGGCATGCAATTGCACGCGGGCGAGGGCGGTCAGGGAGTCGAGCTGGCCGACGCTGAGGCTGTCGTGGTGCAGCAGGTGCAGGCCGGTCACGGGGGGGCCGGCGTGCTGGGCCAGATCGGCCTGGTGTTGTTCGCTCAGTTGTTGGCAGGCCTGCTGCAAGGGCATGTGGTACGAGTGGTTTTCCCGGCTC
>DASUIK010000192.1:0-10105 GCA_036279795.1 Burkholderiaceae bacterium
GCCCGACGACGCACGCGCCTTCCACCGCCAGTGGTACGTGCCCGCCAACGCGGCGGTGGTGGTGGCGGGCGACGTGGACCCGCAGCAGGTGCGCCTCTGGGCCGAGCAAACCTATGGCCGCATCCCGGCGCGTGCCGTGCCCGAGCGCAAACCCCGCGTGGAGCCGGCCCAGCATGGCCCGCGCCGGCTGGAGTACCGCGCCCGCGCGGAACAGGCGGTGCTGACGCTGGGCTGGAAGGCACCTCAGTTGCTCGACCCCGCTGCCACCGACGCCGACACGCAGGACGCCCTGGCCCTGACCTTGCTGGCCAGCGTGCTCGATGGCTACAACGGCGCTCGTCTGGGGCGCGCCCTGGTGCAAGGCGAAGGTGGACAGCGTCTGGCCGACAGCGTGGATGCCTCGCACGGCTTGTTGGGCCGAGGCCCCCAGCTCTTTTCGCTGACGGGCGTGCCGGCGCCCGGCGTGAGTGTGGACCAACTGGCTGACGCGTTGCGGGCACAGGTTCGGCGTGTGGCCGAACAAGGTGTGACCGAGGCCGAACTGCACCGGGTCAAGACCCAGTGGCGGGCGAGCGAGGTCTACAAACTCGATTCGGTGGTCAACCAGGCGCGCGAACTCGGCAGTTATTGGCTCAACGGGTGGGGCTTGGATGCCGGCGAACGCCTGTTGCAACGCCTGATGGCCGTGACGCCTGCGCAGGTGAAGTCGGTCGCGCAGCGCCTGTTTGAAGAACGGCAGCTCAGCGTGGGCGTGCTGGTGCCGGAGGCCAAGCCATGAAACAACTCACTCAGATGTTGGGCGCCGTCGCGCTGGCCCTGGCGGCCCATGGCGCCCAGGCCGCCTTGCCCATCGCGCAGTGGACCCACAGCAGCGGGGCCCGCGTGTACCTGGTCAGCAGTCTCGCCATCCCCATGCTGGACGTGTCGGTGGATGTGGATGCCGGCAGCCGGCGCGATCCCGCCGCCCAGATCGGCTTGGCACGCGCCACGGCCAGCATGCTGGACAAGGGCGTGCAAGCCGCCGCCGGGCAGCCCGCGCTGGACGAAAACGCCTTGGCCGAGGCCTGGCTGGACATCGGGGCCCAGTTTGGCGCCAGTGCCAGCAGCGACCGCATGTCCTTCTCGCTGCGCACCCTGACCGACCCGGCCCTGCTGGAGCGCGCGGTGGCATTGGCCGCGCGCCAGATGGCCCAGCCCGCTTTTCCTGCCGACGTGTGGGCGCGCGAACGCGAACGCAGCCTGGCCGCCTTGCGCGAAGCCGAAACCCGCCCCGGTACCCACGCGGGTCGCGCTTACGCAGCTGCGGTGTACCAGGGGCACCCCTACGGCGCCCAAACCACGGCCCAAACGCTGCAAGCCATCGGTGTGAACGACATGGCCGGCTTCTACCGCCAGCATGTGATGGCCTGTGGTGCGCGCATCAGCATGGTCGGGGCGATCGACCGTGCCACGGCCGACCGAATTGCCGATCGCCTGTTGGCCGCCATCGCCCCCAACGGTTGCCGCAGCCTCGCCCCCGTGCCTGAGGTGGCGCCGTTGGCGGCAGCCAAGGACGAGCGCATCCCCTTTGCCGCCGCGCAGGCGCAGGTGCTGTTGGGCCAGCCCGGCGTGAAGCGCGATGACCCGGACTTCCTGACCCTGCTGGTGGGCAACCACATCCTGGGAGCCAGTGGCTTCACTTCGCGCCTCATGGACGAGGTGCGCGAAAAGCGTGGCCTGACCTACGGCGTCTACAGCAGCTTTTCACCAGGCCGACATGCCGGTGCGTTCACGGTGAGCCTGACCACCCGGCCCGATCAGGCCGAGGCGGCGCTGGCCCTGTCGCGCGAGGTGGTGGCGCGTTTTGTGGCCGAAGGTCCCACCGAGGCCGAGTTGCAGGCCGCCAAGGACGCACTCATCAAGGGCTTTGCCCTGCGCCTGGACAGCAACCGCAAGCTGCTGGACAACGTGACCAACATCGCCTGGAATGATTTGCCGTTGGACTACCTCGACACGTGGACCGCCAAGGTGGCAGCCGTATCGGTGGACGACATCCGCAGCGCCTTCCAGCGCGTGCTGGCACCGCAGCGCACGGTCAGTGTGATCGTGGGGGGCAAGGCGCCATGAACATGCGCAGCAAAAGCAGCGGTGGGGCGCGGCCAGCGGCCAGTGCGCCGGGCATGGTCAGGATCATTGGCGGCGAGTGGAAGCGCAGCAAGTTGGCTGTGGCTGCCGCCCCTGGCCTGCGCCCCACGCCCGACCGCGTGCGCGAAACCCTGTTCAACTGGCTGGGTCAGGATTTGAGTGGCTTGCGCTGTCTGGATGCCTTTGCCGGCAGCGGTGCGCTCGGTTTCGAGGCGGCGTCACGCGGCGCCACCGAGGTGCTGCTGATCGAGCAGGCGCCCGCGTTGGTGGCCAGCCTGCGCGACAACGCCACCCGCCTGCAGGCCAGCCAGATCACGGTCCAGCGCGGTGACGCGCTCAGCCTCATGCGCCAGCGCACTGGTCAGGCCTGGGACGTGGTGTTTCTCGACCCGCCGTTTGGCGATGGACAGAACGAGGCGCTGTTTCGCGATGCGTTGAAGGCGGCGCGTGATCTGGTCAGCCCGAATGGTTCGCTTTACCTTGAAGCGCCCCGCGTGTGGGCGGACGCCGAACTCGCCGAGCTGGGCTGGCGGGTGCTGCGCCAGGGGCGCGCTGGGCAGGTGGCCTTTCATCTGCTGGGGCCGTTGCTGCCCGGCGGATAATCTGTGCATGAGCACGTCCGTTCCCGCCCGCCGCATCGCCGTCTACAGCGGCACCTTTGATCCCTTGACCCTGGGCCACGAAGACGTGGTGCGCCGTGCCGCTGGCCTCTTCGATGAGCTGGTGTTGGCGGTGGCCATGGCCCACCACAAGAAGACCTTGTTCAGTCTGGACGAGCGCATTGCCATGGCACGTGCCGCGCTGGCCGGCTTGCCCAACGTGCGTGTGGAACCGTTTGATGGCCTCATCATGGACTTCTGCCGCGAGCAAGGTGCCTGTGCCGTGTTGCGTGGCGTTCGCAATGTGACCGACTTCGACTACGAAGCCCAGATGGCGGCCATGAACCGCAAGCTGCTGCCGACCGTGGAAACCGTGTTTCTGCTGCCGCAGGCCGAGCTGCAGTGCATCTCCAGCACCCTGGTGCGCGAAATCTCCAAGCTGGGGGGCGATGTGGCTGCCATGGTCAGCGCACCCGTGGCCGCCGAGCTGCAACGGGTGCATGGCCCGGCGCGGGCGCAATGCTGAACGGAGGCGCACCATGGCACTGATGATCACCGACGAGTGCATCAACTGCGACGTCTGCGAACCCGAATGCCCCAACGAGGCCATTTACCTCGGGCCCGAGATCTACGAAATCGACCCGGCCAAATGTACGGAGTGTGTGGGCCATTTCGACGAGCCCCAGTGTGTGCAGGTGTGCCCGGTGGCCTGCATTCCAGTCAACCCGCAGCACGTGGAAAGCCAGGAAACGCTCTGGCAGAAATTCCAACGCTTGCAGAAGGCGGGTCAGCCTTTGTCGGCTGCCGGTGACGGTTCAACACCGGCCGCCTGATTCTGTGGCGCCTGGCGAGGCGGTTTGGGTCGGGGCGGCTTACTGGTGTGGATGCGCGCTGTGGCCTCGCTCATGCGCCCGGCCAGCAGGTCGGGCAGGGCCAGCAGGCAGCGGGTCAATGAGGCTTCGATGGCGTCGCGCTGGTCGGGTGCGGGTTTCTTGAGCACCCAGTTGGCCACTTCGCTTTTGTCGCCCGGGTGGCCGATACCGATGCGCAGGCGCCAGTAGTCGGCGCTGCCCAACTGCGCATGGATGTCGCGCAAGCCGTTGTGTCCCGCGTGGCCGCCGCCCTTCTTGAGCTTGCATTCGCCGGGGGCTAGGTCCAGTTCGTCGTGCACCACCAGCACTTCGTCGGGCACGATCTTGAAAAAGCGCGCCAGTGCCGCCACCGCCTGGCCAGAGCGGTTCATGTAGGTCATGGGCTCCAGCAGCCACACCGGCTGGCCCGCCACGTTGGCACGCGCCACGTTGCCGAAGTAGCCCTTCTCGGCCACCAGGTGCACCTTGAGTTCGCGTGCCACCGCATCCACCCACCAGAAGCCGGCGTTGTGGCGCGTCTGTTCGTATTCGGGGCCGGGGTTGCCCAGGCCAACGATGAGTCTGATCATGGCAAAGGATTATCGGGGGCACCAACAAAAAGGCCCGCACGGGGCGGGCCTTCGCTGACCAAGAGAAGAATCACTTCTTCTTCTTGCCCTTCTTGTCGTCGGCAGCAGCTGCCACGGGAGCGGCCACCACTTCTTCCACCGGGGCCACCAGGGTGGCAACGGTCACAGCCTTGCGGCCGTGGGTCACGATCTTGACGCCAGCGGGCAGCTGGATGTCGGAAGCATGGATGCTGGAGCCGGTGGTGGCGTTGCTCAGGTCCACGGTGATGTGCTCGGGCAGTTGCACGGCCAGGCACTCGATTTCGATTTCGGTGACCACGTGGTTGACCACACACTTGTCGGTCTTGACGGCCGGCGAGTTTTCAGCGCCCACGAAGTGCAGGGGCACCTTCTTGTGCAGGCGGGTCTTTTCGTCCACGCGCTGGAAGTCGATGTGCAGCACTTGCTGCTTGAAGGGGTGGTACTGCACGTCGCGCAGCAGCACTTTTTCAACCTTGCCGCCCAGTTCCATGTCGAGGATGGAGGCGTGGAAGGCTTCCTTCTTCAGGGCATGCCACAGCGCGTTGTGATCGACTTCGATCGTCACGGGTGCGGCGCTGCCACCAAAAACGATACCGGGCGCGCGGCCGGTGTTGCGCAGACGGCGGCTCGCACCCGTACCCTGCTTGTTGCGCTCAAAAGCGACGAATTGCATAACGTTCTCCAGATGAGGGGTTCCGCGACCAGAACGCCTCTGTTTCAAAAGGCGCCCCACACGGGGCGCCGGCTTTTTGTTGCTGTTCAGGTCCTCAGAAGAGGTTTTCCTGATCGGCAAACAAACTCATGACCGACTCGCCGGAAGCGATGCGCTGGATGGTTTCGGCCATCAGCGGCGCCACCGAGAGTTGGCGGATCTTGGCGCAGGCCTGTGCAGCCTGGCTCAGGGGAATGGTGTTGGTCACCACGACTTCGTCCAGGGCGTTGCCCTTGGCGATGCGGTCGATGGCCGGACCCGAGAAGATGGGGTGCGTGCAGTAGGCGTAAACGCTCTTGGCGCCGC
Organism: Burkholderiaceae bacterium; assembly: GCA_036279795.1. GTDB lineage: Bacteria > Pseudomonadota > Gammaproteobacteria > Burkholderiales > Burkholderiaceae_C > Hydrogenophaga. Next base: position 5,204 of record DASUIK010000192.1, read on the forward strand.
GCTCTTTGAGCACCTCGGCCGCTTTCACCAGCGTGCCAGCGGTGTCGATCATGTCGTCCATGATCACGCAGTTACGGCCATCGATGTCGCCGATCACGTGCATCACTTCCGACACGTTGGCCTTGGGGCGGCGCTTGTCGATGATGGCCATGTCGCAACCCAGTTGCTTGGCCAGGGCGCGCGCGCGCACCACGCCGCCCACGTCGGGCGACACCACCAGCAGGTCGGGGTAATTCTTGGCGCGCAGGTCACCCAGCAGCACCGGCGAGGCGTAGATGTTGTCGACCGGGATGTCGAAGAAACCCTGGATCTGGTCGGCGTGCAGGTCCATGGTCAGCACGCGGTCCACGCCCACGGCTTGCAGCATGTTGGCCACCACTTTGGCCGAGATGGGCACGCGGCTCGAACGCGGGCGGCGGTCCTGGCGGGCGTAACCGAAGTAGGGGATGACGGCCGAGATCTTGGCGGCAGAAGCGCGTTTGAGGGCATCGACCATGATGATGAGTTCCATCAGGTTCTCATTGGTCGGTGCGCAGGTGCTCTGCACAATGAACACGTCGCGGGCACGCACGTTTTGCGTGATTTCCACGGTCACCTCGCCATCCGAGAAGCGGCCCACATTGGCCGATCCCAGGGTCGTGTTGAGGTGCTGCGCGATGTCAGCGGCCAGCACCGGGTTGGCGTTGCCGGTGAAGATCATGAAATCTGGCGGTTGCGGCTGCATGGCGGGCCCCAGTGTTGCAACGGTGTTGTGCAACGGTGTTGTGCAACGTTGAAAACAGAACAAGCGACCATCACAAAAGTTTTGGTCGCTTGTCTCGGTGCTGGTGGTCGTTGGACCAACAGACTTGCTATCAGGTTTGGCAGGGGAGGAAGGACTCGAACCCTCGCATGCCGGAATCAAAATCCGGTGCCTTAACCAACTTGGCGACTCCCCTACGCAGGTTGCTTGTCCGAAAGACAAACAACCGAAACTGTCGCTGTGCAGCGCATTGTCATCGCAGCGGGCGTGATTCTAACCTTCACACCAGGCGCGCAATGGATGCTCTGCCCAATTGCTGCAAATTTTTATTTGCCAGCCTGGTGGTGCATCGGACAAGTCCGTACCTTCCACCCAAGGCGCAAACACCGCGCTTCCCGATCCGGTCATGCGTGCTTTGAGACCCTTGTGGGCCAACCACGCAATGCTGTCCGAAATGTCGGGGCACACGGCTTGCGCCACGGCCTGCAAGTCATTTGCCCCAAAGTCCCAGATTTGATCTGGATTTTGTTGAGCATCTGCAGCAAAGCCTGAGAGTATAGCAGGCTTTGTGTCCCTTTTCAAAATCGGTGAACCAAATATGGCGGCAGTGGAGGCCCCAGTGGGGGGCTTGACCACCACAAAACGACCGGGCGGCAGCGCCACGGGGGTCAGTTGCTCGCCAATGCCCTCCACCCACGCGTTGCGCCCGCCGATGAAGAAGGGCACGTCTGCGCCCAGCGTCAGACCGATGTCGGCCAGTTGCTGGCGAGGCAGGTGAAGGCCCCACAGGCGATTCAGGGCCAGCAGCGTGCTGGCTGCGTCGCTGGAGCCACCGCCCATGCCGGCCTCGGCGGGCAGGTGCTTTTCCAGTGTGATGTCGGCGCCCCATGAACAGCTGGTGGCCGCTTGCAGTGCTTGGGCTGCGCGAACGACGAGGTCTTGTTCGGGCAAGATCGTGCCCGGTAGCGCGTCAATGCGGTGGATGACACCGTCCGCGCGCCGTCTGAAATGCAGCGTGTCGCACCAGTCGATCAACATGAAGACCGATTGCAGCAGGTGGTAACCGTCGGGCCGGCGGCCCACGATGTGCAGAAAGACGTTGAGCTTGGCGGGAGCGGGAACGTTGCGCAGTTCGGTGGGGGTTTCAATGACAGCGGTGTTCATGGCTGCAGGCGGATGCGCAGTTCCGCACGTGGCAAGGGTGTCAGGCGTTGCGCCAGGATGCGGCCATCGCTGTGGCCGCTCAGGTCGGCCGACCAGCCGGGCACCTCGATGGACGAGCCACGCAGCCACTGGAACAGCGCGGGCAAAGGCAGGGAAGCGCCTGTGAGTTGTTCGGTCAGCTCATCCATGTGGGTGTAGGCGAGCGTGCGCTCGCCCTGCTGCAGCGTGGCCCCCGTGGGCGACCAGCGTGCCACCGCCACGGTCTGGCCCAGCGGCGAGAGCAGGGCCAGCTCGCCCTCGTGTGCGTTGCCGCGCAATTCGAAGGCCGCGCTCATGGATTGGGGGGGCTCTGCTGCCACGTTCAGGGCCAGGCGGCCACTCCAGAAATTGTCCTGCGGCGCGGATGCTGGCGGTGTGGCACAGCCCGCCAAGGCTGCGAGCAAAGCGGTGGCAAACCACCACTGCCAAGCGGTGCGCCGCTGGCTCACGGCTTCGCCTGCAAGCGCTGCAAGGTTTCGGTCAGCGTCTCGTTTTCGTTGTTGAGCAGCAGGCCTTCGCGCCAGACCTTGAGCGCGTGCTCGCGCTGCCCGGCCACCCAGAGCACCTCGCCCAAGTGCGCAGCGATCTCCGCATCTGGCCGCTTTTCGTAGGCGCGCTGCAGGATGCGAAGGGCCGCCTCGATGTTGCCCATGCGGAACTCCACCCAGCCCAGGCTGTCCTGGATGTAGGGGTCGTCGGGCGCACGCGCCAAGGCCTGTTCGATCAGCTGCTTGGCTTCGGGCAGGCGTTGGTTGCGCTCGGCCAACGAATAACCCAAGGCGTTGTACGCGTGGTGATGGTCTGGTTCGCGTGCGATCAGGGCGCGCAGCAAGCGCTCCATGTCGTCAAAACGGCCGGCTTTTTCGGCCACCATGGCCTGTTCGTAGACCAGGTCCGTGTCGTCTGGAAACAGCTCGATCGCGCGGGTGTAAAGCGGGTAGGCGAGGTCAAAGCGCTTGTGGTCTCGCAGCAATTGGGCTTCGGCCACCAGCTTGGCCCGGGCATCGGTGGGCAGGCGCTCAGGGGCTTTTTGAAGCAGTTCTCGCGCAGCGTCGAGCTGGCCCTGGCGGGCCAGTATGGACGCGCGGCGCATCTGAGCGGCAAACACCTCCTGCGGGTTGTCGATGCGGTCCAGCCAGCCGTTGGCGGACGTGAAGTCTCGGCGCTTTTCCGCCAGTTGGGCCATCAGCAGGAAAGCCTGGGTGCGGCCCCGCGCCGCAGCGTCGCCAGCACCTTCGGTTTTTTCCAGGTAGGTTTGCAACGCGGCGTTGGCGGCGGCATCACGGTTGTCACGCGCATGCAGCGTGCCCAGCACCAACCAAGTGTCGGCCGGTGCGTCACGGGTGTCCGCCAGCCCACTCAGCACTTTGAGTGCATCCGCTGAGCGCTGGGTGTCCACCAGCACGCGGGCGTAGGCCAACTCCACCAGCCGGTCGCCATCGCGGGTGGCCCCCAGATAGCGTTTGACCAGCGCTTCGGCGTCGTCGCGCTGTGCGGTGTCTTCCATCAGTTCCAGTGCCAGCGCGGCAGCATGGCGTGAGCGCACCGAAGCCACTTGCGCCCGCTGGGCGGCGTCCAGCGCGTCGGACATGCGCCCAGCCGCCAGTTCCATTCGGCCCACGGCCACCCAGGCGGCCGATCCGTGCGGTCCGTTGGCAAGCTCCTCCCGCAGTGCTTCTCGCACGGCCAGCAGGGCAGCGGGTTTGTTGCCCACGCGGCTGAGGGTTTGCGGGATGGAGAGGATCAGCTCGTCTCTGGTGTCGGCCTTGCCCTGGGCCACCAGTTGACGCAACACCGGTGGGGTGTCCGCCACGCGGTTGAGTGCCAGCAGGATTTGCAGCTTGTAACGCAGGGCTTCGCTGCTGTCTTTGTTCGACTCAGCCCAGGCGTTGGCTGCGCTGAGGGCGGCCTCGCCAGATCGGGCTTGCAGCGCGATTTCCACCGCGCGGCGGAACAGTTGCGGATTGAGGGTGCGGCGTGCCGCGTCCAGCACCAACGAGTAACCGGCACCTGGGTCTCCGCCCCGCACTTGCAGCTCGCCCAGCAGCAGCTGGTAGAACAGCTCGCCGTCCATGTTGGAGGATGCCGGCGCGGGGGAGGGCGCGGTTTGCGACCAGGCCGGGGGCGTCAGTGCAAAAGCACCCAGGGCGAGGCTCAGACAGCAGGCCAGCTTGGAGGGGAACAGGGCAGCGGCTTTCATCGGATCATGATAATGGAAGGGTCATGTCCCCTTGCCCTCCCAAGGGCTTGTCGTCTCTTGCTTTACCCGGCGCTCACACAACATGCCCGAACTCCCCGAAGTAGAAGTCACGCGCCAGAGTTTTGCCTCCGCCATCACCGGCGCGCGGATTCAGGGCTTGCACCTGGGCCTGCCCTTGCGTTGGCCTTTGGGCGTGGATGCCACCGTGCTGCGCGACCAGACCGTGTTGGGTGTGCGTCGCCGTGGCAAATACCTGCTGATGGACCTCAGCGATGGGCTGTTGTTGTGGCACTTGGGCATGTCGGGCAGCCTGCGTTTTGCCGTTGATTTGCCGCCCCCCGGCAAACACGACCATGCCAACCTGGTCACCGACCGTGGCACGCTGCGGCTGCACGATCCGCGCCGTTTTGGCGCAGTCGTGTTTGCGCGTGACGAGTCCGATCCCGCGGCCGCCAAGCTGCTCGGCGGGCTGGGTGTGGAGCCGCTGGGCCCGGGCTTCGCGCCGGAAGCTTTCCACGCCGCACTCAAAAAACGCCGGGCGCCCATCAAGCAGGTGCTGCTCGCGGGCGACGTGGTGGTGGGCGTGGGCAACATCTATGCCTCCGAGGCTTTGTTTGCGGCCGGCATACGGCCCACCAAACGAGCCCACCTGTTGACCGGCCCGCAGGCCATGCGCCTGCACACCGCTGTGCGCGAGGTGTTGTCGCGTGCCTTGGCCCTGGGTGGCAGCACGCTCAAGGACTTCAAAAACGCCCAC
>DASUIK010000193.1:0-10371 GCA_036279795.1 Burkholderiaceae bacterium
TGGTGCGCGAGGGGGTGGTGTCGCTGGGTGTGTGCTGGAGCCACATCGATTTTGGTGGTCTGGCCCACCGGCCCTACCGCCGCGACGAGCTGATGCTGGCGGTGCCCGTGGGGCATGCGCTGGCCCAGCACGGCGCGCTGCTGTTCGAGGACACGCTGGGTTACGAGCACGTGGGCCTGCAGCCTTCCACGGCGGTGCACACCATGCTCGGCCGAGCTGCCGCCAAGGCCGGGCGGCGCGTGAGCTACCGGGTGGTGGTGTCCAACTTCGACGCCGCCTTTCGCGTGGTGGCGGCGGGCCTGGGCATCAGCGTGGTGCCGCGTGAGGTGGCAGGCATCTATGTGTCGGCCGGGCAGGTGAGGCTGGTGCCCTTGCTCAACGACTGGGCGCAGCGGCGTTTTGCCATCTGCTACCGCCGCGAAGGGGCGTTGACGCCAGCCGCCGAGCGCCTGCTCGACTTCTTGTGCCAGCAGGCAAGCCACTCAGGCGACCGCACCGCCGCCTGACTTGGCTTCCGGGGTCGAAGGGCACCACTCGGGCGCGTGGTTACCTGTTGCAGTCAAATGTTGGTCAGGGCAACAGTCGGCAAAAGCGCTGGCCTGATCCCGGTGGCCAAGGTGCAATGAAGCCCTGTTCAACTTCAATGGAGCTTGATGTCCATGCAGACTCGGCAACAAACCACCTTTTCTTTTGATGTGCGCAGCGTGACCCTGTTCGCGGCTTTGGCGCTGGGCAGCGCGACGGCGCTGATGGCCCAGACCGGTGCCCCGCCTGCCAAGGCAGCGACACATTCGACCGATCTCGTGCTGGGTGGTCCCACGAACATCCCGGCCCCAACCGCCTCAACTCCCACCGCCGTGTTCGACCGTCTGGACAAAGACAAAAATGGCCAGTTGAGTGCCGTCGAAGCACGTCAGCTGCCGGCCATCAGCGAGCGCTTCAAGGAAGCCGACAGCGATGGCAATGGCCTGCTGAGCCGGGCCGAGTTCGAGAAGGCTGTTCAGCGCTGAGCGGGTGGCTGGTGGTGCGCCCGGGCGTCAGCGACCTGACCACCACACCCAGGCGCCGAAGGCCACCGCCAGCCACACCCCCACGATCAAGACGGCACCCGCCCGGCTGACCGGTTTGTGGCCTTGGGTGGCCATCCAGGCATCGGCCTGGGCGCGGCTGTCGACAACAACGGCCGGTGGAAGCAGCCGCACGGCCAGCCAGATCAGCGCGGGCAGCAGCAGGGCGTCGTCCAGCTAGCCCAGCACCGGGATGAAGTCGGGAATGAGATCGATGGGGCTCAGGGCGTAGGCCACCACAAAAGCGCACAAGGCCTGGACCGCCAGCGGCGTTCGGGCATCGCGGCAGGCAAACCACAGGGTGACCGCGTCGCGCTTGATGCGGCGGGCCCAGGTCCGGATCTGGTCGGTGATCTTCATCGAGATGGTTGGACGCACGCGGATGGTGTGGAAACTTCTTTCAAATTGTAGGTTGCTTCGTTTTGTATGTTGGTATACCATAATACTGAATTCATAAAAGGAGACGCCACATGCCCCATTCCCCCTTCTTTGCCCCATCCCGCGCCGTGGGCCGGTACCTGGTGTGCGCGCTGATCTTGGGCGCCACGTTGGCGTCTGCAGCAGCCTGGGCCGCCTACCCCGACAAGCCGATCACGCTGGTGGTGCCGTTTGCGCCCGGTGGCAGCTCCGACAACATCGCGCGCAGCATGGCGCCGCTGCTGGCTGAGAAGCTTGGCCAATCCGTGGTCATTGAGAACGTGGGCGGTGCCGGTGGCGTGCTGGGTACCCAACGCACGGTTCGCTCGGCACCCGATGGCTACACGGTGCTGCTGGGTTCGGGTTCTGAAATCCTGATCAACAAGCTGATCAACCCGGCCATCGCCTACGACGCCACGCGCGACCTCTCACCGGTGGCCTTTGTGGGCACCGGCCCCATGGTGCTTCTGGGCAAGCCCGGCCTACAAGCCAACACCGTGCCAGAGCTGCTCAAGCTGGCCAAGGCCAAGCCGGGTGCGCTGAGTTACGGCTCGGCCGGCAACGGCACGCCCATGCACGTGTCGGGCGAGCTGTTGAAGATGCGCGCGGGCGTGTTCATGACCCACATTCCTTACCGGGGTGCTGCGCCCGCGTTGGTGGACCTGCTGGGCGGCCAGATCGACGTGGCGGTCTCCACCCTGAGCGCAGCGCAAACCTACATCAAGGCAGGGCGCCTCAAGGCCCTGGCGCTCACCAGCGCCGAGCCCTCCGAGCTGGCGCCCGGCATCCCGGCCATGGGCCAGCAGGCGGGGCTTGAGGGCTTTGACCTGAACGTGTGGTTCGGCCTGTTCGTGCCCGCCAAAACGCCCAGCGAGGTGACGCAGAAATTGCAGGCCGTGGCCCAGCAGGTGATGGCCGACCCGGGCTTGCGCAAGAAGCTGGCCGAACAAGGCATCAGCGCGTCGGGCGAGTCGGCCGAGGTGCTGCGCAAGTTCATGGCCGCCGAGACCGACCGCTACAGGGCCGTCATCAAGGCCGCCAACATCAAGCCCGAATGACCCGACGCCCGCCGCATTTCCTCCCTTTGTTCACACCGATATTCCTATGAACGCGCCCATTCAAGCCCACATCCGCAAGGTCGTCACCTACACCGAAGACACCCGCATCGAAGGCGGCAAGGTGGCCGAGCGGCCCCTGCGGCTGTTTGGTGTCGCCGCCGTGTTGACGAACCCCTGGGCTGGCCGTGGCTTTGTGCAAGACCTGTCGCCCGAAATCCGCGCCATCGCGCCGGTGCTCGGCGAGTTGCTCACCGGCACCATCCTGCGCCAGGCCGGCTCGGGCGAGGTGATCGAGGGCTATGGCAAGGCCGCGGTGGTGGGCACGTCGGGCGAGGTGGAGCACGCCTCGGCCCTCATCCACACGCTGCACTTCGGCAACTTCTACCGCAAGGCGGTGGGCGCCAAGAGCTACCTGAGCTTCACCAACGTGCGTGGTGGCCCCAACTGCTCGATCGCGATCCCGCTGATGCACAAGCACGACGAAGGCATGCGTTCGCACTACCTGACCGTGCAGTTCGCCATAAACGACGCGCCCGCGCCCGACGAGATCGTCGTCGCGTTGGGGGCGTCCATCGGTGGTCGCCCACACCACCGCATCGGCGACCGCTACCAGGACCTGAAAGAGCTGGGCGGCAATGACCGCTGACGCCTCCACCACCCTCACCCCCGCCAGCACCTCGGGCATCACCCCGGCAGGCACGGCCTGGACCGCCACCGGCGAGGGCGAAGCGGTGGTGCTGATCCACGGCGTGGGCATGCAGCAGGGCGTGTGGGCGCCCCAGGTGGCGCACCTGGCGCGCACCCACCGTGTGGTGGTGTACGACATGCTGGGCCACGGTGCCAGCCAGGCCGCCATCGGCGTGCCCGTGTTGGCCGATTACGCGCAGCAACTGCTCGACCTGCTGGACGCGCTGGACATCGCATCGGCCAACGTGGCTGGCCATTCGATGGGCGCCTTGGTGGCGCTGGAGCTTGCATTGACGCACCCAGCGCGCACGCGTCGCGTGGCGGCGCTCAACGCCGTGTACCGGCGCACCCCGGCGCAGCGCGAGGCCGTGTTGGCTCGCGCCCAAGCGCTGCGCCAGCAGGGCGCGCCCGCCACGGCGGGCCCAACGCTGGCGCGCTGGTTTGGCGACCCGGTGCCCCCCGCTTTGCAGAGCGCGGCGGCCGAGGTGGCGGGCTACCTAGAGCGTGTGCAGCCACAAGGTTACGCGCAGGCCTACGCCGTGTTCGCCAGCGCCGACGAAGCGCATGTGGGTCAACTGGGGCAACTGGCCATGCCAGCCTTGTTTGCCACGGGCGAGTTCGATGCCAACTCCAGCCCCGCCATGGCACAGTCGATGGCGGCAGAGGTACGGGGGGCGGTGGTCGAAGTGGTGGCCGGCGCCCGCCACATGATGAACGTGACGGATGCCGAAGCCGTCAACGCCATCCTGAGCCACTGGTTGGCCACGCCCACAGGGGTGGGCGGCCGGGCCACGTGGATGTGAAATACTGGGGTTTTGGCAATTTTTTGATGAGGTTGTGCCGATGGTCATGTCCCCCGCCGGTTCCTTGCGTGTGGACCGCAGCGCGAAGACTTTGCGCGAGCTGGCGCTGGAGAACATGCGGGTCGGCATCTGGAACGGCCACTTCAAGCCGGGCGACCGCTTGGTGGAGCGTCAGCTGTGCGAACAGCTGGGCGTGAGCCGCTCCATCGTGCGAGAGGTGTTGCGCCACCTGGAAACCGAGGGCCTGGTGCAGACTGAATCGCACCAGGGGCCGGTGGTGGCCAGCTTCACCGCCGATCAGGCCGCGCAGATTTACGACATTCGCGCCTTGCTGGAAGGGCAGGCTGCACACCGGTGCGCCCTGCGGGCGACGCCGGAAGCCATCGAGGAGCTGGTGTCGCTGAACGAGCGCACCCAACAGGCCTTTCGCCGGGGCGACTTCCAGGAGGTGCGCGAGCGCACCGCCGCGTTCTATGAGGCTTTGTTTCGCCTCGCGGGCATGGACATGGCGTGGGCGGTGGTGCAGTCTCTCAATGCCCGCATCAACCGCTTGCGTGCCATGACCATTGGCTCCCCCGGGCGGCAGGCCGAGGCGGGGGCCGAAATGGCCCGCATCATCGATGCCCTCAAGAAGCGCGACGCCAGTGCGGCTCAGCAGGCGTCCGAAGATCACGTGCGGCGTGTGGCCCAGATCGCGGCCGATTGCCTGCGTGGCGCATCCTGAATTTCGACACACAGTCAACCCGGCGAATGCAGTGCATCGCATGAGGCGGGCCGCAGCCCTCGGGTAAACAGGGGTGGCCTGGGCCACACCGGCGCCTTCAACAACAGGGCCTCCATCGGCCTGAGCGGTGCGGTGACACCCGCCACCGAGGTGCCGCTGCCGCAGCCGGCCACGGGCCGCGACGAGCTGTTCAACGCCTTGCGCAACTGGGTGGAAAAAGGTGTGGCGCCCGAGCGCATCGACCTTGTGGCGGCCAACGGCCGGCTCAGCCGGCCCATTTGCCTGCACCCCACCAAGGCGGTGTTGACCGGCACCGATCCGAACGTGGCATCGAGCTACAGCTGCCGCTGAGCCATGGCCCCTTCAGGACGTGGCTGAACGCTGCCAGAGCGATGAGGCCAGTCCGTGGGCAGCCCCGTCCACCAGGGCGGGTGTTGCTTGACCCAGCCCCGACACCAGGCGGTCGAGGCTGCTCAGCCGGGGCGTTGCGGGGCCCAGAAACAGCGCCCGGTTACCCTGGGCCAGCAGCAGGGTGGGGAAGGTTTCAATGTCCAACCCCAAGCCATCGAGCAGCTCGGCCTCGTCCTCGATGTCCACCCACACCACGCGCAGCCCGGCCGGTGTGTGGGCCCATTCGTTGACCAAGGGCTGCCACTCGCGGCAGGTGGTGCACCAGGCGGCGCACAGGCAGGCGATCCAGTGGGCTTGGGTGTTGGGGGTATCGGTCGGCAAAGTGGCACATCTCCGTGCCCCGGGTCAGCGTGGCACCAGCAAGGTGGAAAGGGTTTCGACGTGTTCGGGCTCGCTTCCGCCCACGTCGGTCACGCTGAAGCGGATGGGCAGCACCTGGCCGGCGAGTGCCTGGGCTTGTGCCGGGGCCAGCCGCACCGTGACGGTGTGTAGATGCGCGCCGGCGGGCGGGAGTTCCAGCGTCGCGGGCGATTCGAGCTGCAAACCCGCCGGGCCATGGACGGCGATGCGCAGGGTGCGTGTGTTCTCCTGCGCGTTCATCACCTGCAGGCGGTAGACGTTTTCCACCGCGCCGTGGCCCACCTGCCGGGCCATCACCGCGCGGTCGCGCATGGCATTGAGGCGCAGCGTGGGGCGTTGCGCAAAGCTCAGCACCAACAAGGCCGCCACGAGCAGCAACAAACCACCGTAAACCCGCACCCGGCCCCGGCGCAGGTGCGCGCGCCAGCCGGCCCGGCGCTGGCCCTGCAACTCGCGCTCCGAGGCCAGGCGGATGAGCCCGCGCGGTGAGCGCAGCTTGTCCATCACCTGGTTGCAGGCGTCGATGCACAGGCCACAACTGATGCACGCCGCTTGCAGGCCCTGGCGGATGTCGATGCCCACGGGGCACACCTGCACACACAGCGTGCAATCCACACACGCGCCGCTGCCCCGTGCGACCGGGTCGCTCCCCCGTGGTCGGGCGGCCCGGGGCTCGCCCCGGCGCGTGTCGTAGGCCACGTACAGGCTGTTGCTGTCCATCAGCGAGCCCTGAAAGCGCCCATAAGGACACATGTGTTGGCACACGCTCTCGCGCAGAAAACCGGCGTTGCCGTAAGTGGCCAGGCCGTAAAACGCGATCCAAAACCCCTCCCACGGACCGAGCTGCTGGGGCACGGCCTGCGCCAGTTCGCGGATGGGGGTGAAGTAGCCCACCAGGGTGAAACCGGTCCACAGCGCCAACGCCCCCCAGGCCAGGTGTTTGCCGCCCCGGCGCAGCAGCTTGTGGCCGTTCCAGGGTCTGTGGTCCAGGCGCAGCCGGGCCTGCCGGTCGCCCTCGGTGTGGTGCTCAATCCACTGGAACAAGGCGGTGTAGACGGTTTGCGGGCAGGCAAAACCACACCACACGCGCCCGGCCAGCGTGGTGGCAAAAAACAGCAGCAAGGCGCCGAACACCAGCAGGCCCGCGAGGTAAATCAGGTCTTGCGGGTACAACACGGCGCCGAACAGGTAGAAGCGGTCGGCCTGCAGGTCGAACAGCACCGCCTGGTGTCCCCGCATCTGCAGCCAGGGCAGGCCGTAGTACAGCGCCTGCGTGAGCCAGACCATGGCCCAGCGCCATCGGGTGAACACGCCCGAGGTGGCGCGCATCTGGATCTTGCCGCTCACGGGCCCGCTGGAGACGGGCACGATGGGGATGGTGCGGGTGGTGGGGAAGGTTCGGTGGCCATGCCCTTGATGGTGGCCGCAAGGCATCTGATCGCCCAGTCTCAGATTTATTGAAAAAACAGCGGATCAGATGCGTTTGAAAAAGCCCAGTTCTGATCCGCTGTGCGGCGGGCCGGCGCGGGATACTCGCTGCATGTTCACCCCTTCCTTCAATCTGGCGCGCCTGGCGCGTGTGCTGCTGGCGGGCGCTGGCTTGCTGGCCCTGCAGTGGCTGGGCGATGAGGTGGTGTCCCGCCTGGGTTGGCCCGTGCCCGGGGCTTTGGTGGGCTTGCTGGTGCTGCTGGCGGGCCTGTTGCTGCGGGGCGGCGTGCCCCAAGCCCTGGACGACGTGAGCACCCCTCTGCTGCGTCACCTGATGCTGCTGCTGATCCCTTCGGTGGCGGCCGTGGGGGCGTCGGCGGCCTTGTTGATAACGCATGGGCTGGTGTTTGCGCTGGCGGCGGTGCCGGTCACGGCGCTCACGGTGGTGGCCACCGCCTGGACCCTGCAACGCCTGCTGAAGCGGGGGCGGCCATGATGGTCTGGTCGGGCGCCACGCTGCTGGCCTACCTGGCCGCGCTGTGGCTGTACCGCCGCAGCGGCCACCACCTGCTCTGCCTGCCGGTGCTCACCGGCACGGCCCTGGTGCTGACGGCGTTGGCCCTCTCCGGCACAGCCTATCCCGTCTACGCCGAGGCCACCCGGGCGTTGCGCTGGCTCAGCGGGCCCGCCATCATCGCGCTGGCCGTGCCCCTGTACCGCCAGGCCGCCTTGCTGCGGCGTTCAGCGGGCCCCCTGCTCGTCGCGCTGGTGGTGGGTTGCCTGGTGTCGGTGCTGGGTACGCTGGTGGTTTGCGCGTTGATGGACACGCCCCGGCCGTTTGCGCTGGCCTTGGCCCCCAAAGCCGCCACCATGCCCATGGCCATGCTGGCGGCCGAACGCGCCGGTGGCCTGCCTGCGGTGGCGGCCATGGCCGTGGTGGCCACGGGCGTGCTGGGCAGCTTGATGGCCGGCCCGCTGTTGCGCTGGCTGCGGGTGGATAACGAGGCCGTGCACGGCTTCACCCTCGGTTTGGTCGCGCATGCGATTGGCGTGGCGCGCGTCATGCAGACCCACCCGGGCAGCGTGGCGTTTGCCGCATTGGCCATGGGCCTGAACGGGGTGGCGACCGCGCTGCTGCTGGCGGTGTGTGCGCCTTGGTTTTGAGCGCCACCACAGACCGCCGCGCGGTACCATGCCCACCCAACGGAACCTGGGCAGAGCAGATGGCGGAACCGATGAAGGGCGAGCGCGTCACCCGTTACCAGCAATTGGCCGAAGAACTGGCCGACGCCATCCGCGCCGGCTTGTTGCGCCCGGGGGACCGTTTGCCCTCGGTGCGCCTGGCCTGCGAACAGCGCGGGGTGAGCCCGTCCACCGTGTTCCAGGCCTATGGGCACCTGGAGTCGCTGGGGTTGATCGAGGCCCGCCCGCGATCGGGTTTTTTTGTGCGAGCCCTGCGCCGCCCGGTGCGCGCCCGCCCTGAGGTGGCGTTGCCCCGCAGCGAGGCCACGCCGGTGGCCATCAGCGAGCTGGTGTTCGACCTGCTGGACTCCACCCGCGATGCCGACGTCGTGCCCCTGGGCTCGGCCTTTCCGGCGGCCCACCTGTTCCCCTTCGACGAACTGGCCCGCAGCGGCGCCCGCGCCATGCGCCGCCTCAAGGCGGGCCAGATCACCGGCGCCCTGACGGCCGGCGACGAGGGTTTGCGCCAGGTCTTGCGCCGGCGCTACGCGCTGCAGGGCGTGCCGCTGGCCGACAACGAACTCATCATCACCAACGGCGCCATGGAGGCGCTCAACCTCTGCCTGCAGGCGGTGACCCAGCCGGGCGACGTGGTGGTGGTCGAATCGCCCACTTTCTACGCCGCCTTGCAAGCGCTGGAGCGCCTGCACCTCAAGGCGGTGGAGGTGGCCACCGATCCGGCCCTGGGCGTGGACCTGGCCGCATTGGCTGAACTGCTGGCGCGGCAGAAGGTGGCGGCCTGCTGGTTCATGCCCAGCTTCCAGAATCCGCTGGGCGCGCTCATGCCCACCGCGCAGCGGCAGGCCCTGGTGGCGCTGCTGGCGCGCCACCGCGTGCCCCTGATCGAGGACGACGTGTACGGCGAGCTGCACGCGGGCCTGCGCCGCCCACTCCCGGCCAAGGCCTTCGACCGCGAGGCGGCGTGTTGCACTGCGCCTCGTTTTCCAAATGCCTGGCGCCGGGCTACCGCGTGGGTTGGGCGGCGGCGGGGCGGTACGCGCCCCAGGTGGAACGGCTGAAGATGATGACCTCGCTGGCCACCGCCATCCCGCCCCAGTTGGCCGTGGTGGATTACCTGGTGCAAGGGGGCTACGAGCGCCACCTGCGGCGCTTGCGCGAAGCCCTGGCCACGCAGCAGCGGCACGCGTTGCGGCTGGTGGAGCGGCACTTTCCGGCGGGCACACGCGTCACCCGGCCCGAGGGCGGGTATTTCATCTGGCTGGAACTGCCGCCCAGCGTCAACGCGCTGGCGCTGCACCAGCGCGCGCGGGACTGCGCCATCAGCACCGCACCCGGCGCGCTGTTCTCGGCCGACCACCGTTTCACCCACCACCTGCGGCTCAACGTGGGCCACCCCGGCGATGCGCGTTTCGACCCGGCCATGAAACAGCTCGGTCGCATTGCGGCCGATCTCCAGGCCGGCCGCTAGCAGGCGCTCAGCCGCGCGGGAGTTTGTTGTCCATTCATGGGGTGTGTGGGGCCACCGGATGGCAAGCAGATTTGCGTCCGCCACCAACCTGTTTGCTGCCCGTTGTGTTTCTGAAAAAGACAATAGATTGTCTTAATAGCGAACATGATTCATGTTGGACGCTTACGTGATGTTCGAAGATTTTTGCCTGGTTTTATTGGTGTAAACACCTAGATTCTGACCAGATTTTAGGTTTGACGCAGGAATTTTTGAATCCTAGAATTAAGCAACATATTGTCTTAAAGACGATTTGATGCCCTACCAGGTGGCGGGGCCTGGCCCACATTCAAAGGAGCACTTCATGCGCAATCTCGATGGAAAAACCGTGGTCGTCACCGGGGGGGGCGGTGGCATTGGTGGTGCGACCTGCCGCCGCTTCGCAGCAGAGGGCGCCCGGGTTGCCGTTTTCGACATGAACCTGGAGGCCGCCGAGCGGGTGGCGCAGGGCATCCGTGCCGCCGGTGGTGTGGCCCAGGCCTTCCAGTGCAACAGCCCCGACCGCGCCGAGGTGGATGCGGCCGTGGCCGCCACCGAGGCCACGCTGGGCCCCATCGACGTGCTGGTCAACAACGCCGGCTGGGACGTGTTCAAGCCCTTCACCAAAACCGTGCCCGCCGAGTGGGACAAGCTGATCGCCATCAACCTCACCGGCGCGCTGCACATGCACCACGCGGTGTTGCCGGGCATGGCGGCACGCAAGCAGGGC